>NZ_JBFTMA010000031.1:0-16730 GCF_056396725.1 Bacillus sp. 05T31 | reverse complement strand
GAACCTGTATATTCAGTGAAAGGAAAACTGACAGTAAAACAGATGCGCCGGTTTGTTGCACAAGCATTTAAGGAGTATGGAGATTCTATAGTCGAAGTGTTACCAGATGGTTTGTTAAGTCGATATAAATTATTATCACGCTATGAAGCGCTCAGAGGGTTACATTTTCCAGTGGGACAGGAAGACTTAAAGCAAGCGCGTCGCCGTTTTGTATATGAGGAGTTTTTCTTGTTTCAGTTGAAAATGCAAACATTACGGAAAATGGAAAGGGAAAACTCGAAAGGGACGAAAAAGGAAATTTCATTAGTAGAATTGCAAGAGTTTACTGATGCGCTTCCGTTTCCATTAACTGGCGCACAACGCCGGGTTGTAGATGAAATAATGAAAGATATGATATCTCCGTACCGAATGAATCGATTATTGCAAGGGGATGTAGGTTCTGGGAAAACAGTTGTTGCTGCGATTGCTCTTTATGCGGCGAAATTGGCTCATTATCAAGGTGCTTTGATGGTTCCTACAGAAATTTTAGCCGAGCAACATTATCAGTCGCTCGCGGAGACGTTTTCACATTTCGGTATGAAGGTTGAATTGCTAACAAGTTCTGTTAAAGGTGCGAGACGTCGAGAAATTTTGTCGAGATTAGAACAGGGAGAAGTAGACATCCTTGTTGGAACGCACGCTTTAATTCAAGACGAAGTTATATTTCATAGGTTAGGTCTCGTTATTACCGATGAACAGCATCGATTTGGTGTGGCGCAGCGCCGGGTTTTACGTGAGAAAGGTGAAAGTCCAGATGTATTGTTTATGACGGCGACCCCAATCCCGCGTACGTTAKCTATCACYGCATTTGGAGAGATGGACGTTTCTATTATCGACGAAATGCCAGCTGGTAGAAAGGTAATCGAAACGTACTGGGCAAAACATGATATGTTAGATCGTGTCCTCGGCTTTGTGGAGAAAGAGATAAAAAAAGGAAGACAGGCATATGTTATTTGCCCTCTTATTGAAGAGTCTGAGAAGCTTGATGTACAAAATGCTATCGACTTACATAGTATGCTGACKCATCATTATCAAGGGAAATGCCAAGTTGGATTAATGCATGGGAGACTATCATCTCAAGAAAAAGAAGAGATAATGGGACAGTTTAGTGAAAATAAAGTGCAAATTCTTGTGTCGACAACAGTTGTTGAAGTAGGCGTGAATGTACCAAATGCGACTGTTATGGTTATTTATGACGCGGAACGTTTCGGTTTATCACAGCTCCATCAGCTGAGGGGGCGTGTTGGGCGTGGTAGTGAACAATCATATTGTTTATTAATTGCGGACCCGAAATCAGAAACGGGAAAAGAAAGAATGCGCATTATGACTGAAACAAATGATGGATTTGTATTGTCAGAAAAAGATTTAGAGTTACGAGGTCCTGGGGATTTCTTTGGAAGTAAGCAAAGTGGTCTACCAGAATTTAAGGTTGCTGATATGGTACATGATTATCGGGCGTTAGAAACAGCAAGACAAGATGCAGCGATACTAGTTGATTCAGAAGCGTTTTGGCATAATGATCAGTATGCTTCGCTGCGTACTTATCTTGATGGGACAGGTGTGTTCCAGGGAGAGAAGCTCGATTAAAAGTAGTCTGCAAAAGTTTTTGTTGCATTCTACTTTTAATGATTATATACTACTTTTAGTACCTAGTCATAAAAATGGATGGTGCGGTATGAAAAAAAGAAGAAGTAAAAAAGAAAGACAAGAATTATTACAACAAACAATAGAAACGAATCCTTTTATAACGGATGAAGATTTAGCGGAAAAATTTCAAGTGAGCATACAAACTGTTCGTCTTGATCGTATGGAATTATCTATTCCTGAATTAAGAGAACGAATTAAGCATGTGGCTACAAAACAACATGAAGAAGATGTGAAATCTTTACCGTTAGAAGAGGTTGTCGGAGAAATTATTGATATAGAATTAGATAGACATGCGATTTCTATCTTTGAAGTAAAGGTAGAGCATGTATTTAAAAGAAATCAAATTGCTCGTGGGCATCATTTGTTTGCACAAGCAAACTCACTAGCTGTTGCGGTTATTGATGAAGAATTAGCTTTAACTGCAAAGTCCACCATTCGATATATTCGTCCTGTAAAATTAGGAGAGCGTGTTGTTGCAAAAGTACGTGTTGAAGATGTAGAGAATGATAAAGGACGGACGGTTGTCAAAGTGCGTAGTTTTGTTGGAGAAGAACTTGTCTTTACAGGCACTTTTGAAATGTATCGATCTAGTAATTATAGTGAGGAAGGTAACAACTTATGAAAATCGCAATAGATGCAATGGGCGGCGATCATGCACCAAAGGCTGTAGTATTAGGAGCAATGAAAGCTATTAAGGAATACTCAGATTTACATATTACTTTAGTAGGGAAAGAAGAGGGGATTCGTCAATATTTAACGAGTGAAGAGCGAATTACTATACTTCATACGGACGAAAAAATCGAATCGACAGACGAACCAGTAAGAGCGGTTCGTCGAAAAAAACAAGCTTCAATGGTACTAGCGGCGCAGCAAGTAAAAGACGGCGTAGCGGATGCTTGTATATCAGCAGGTAGTACAGGAGCTTTGATGGCAGCTGGATTGTTTGTTGTTGGTCGTATGGAAGGAATTGAACGACCAGCTTTATCACCTACAATGCCAACTGTTGATGGAGAAGGTTTTGTTATGTTAGATGTTGGAGCCAACGTTGATGCAAAACCAATTCATTTATATCAATATGCAGTAATGGGCTCTGTTTACGCAGAGAAGGTAAGAGGGATTAAAAATCCACGCGTTGGACTTTTAAACGTTGGAACAGAGGATGGTAAAGGAAACGAGCTTTCAAAACAAGTCTTTGCTATGCTCAAGGATGCACCAATTAATTTCGTTGGAAACGTTGAATCAAGAGATTTATTGCAAGGTGTAGCAGACGTTGTTGTATGTGATGGTTTTACGGGTAATGTAGCGCTAAAATCATTAGAAGGAACAGCACTTGCGTTATTCTCTATGTTAAAAGAACAATTAATGAGTTCGTTTACGAGCAAATTAGCAGCAGCGGTATTAAAACCAAAACTTATGGTATTGAAAGATAAAATGGATTATTCGGAGTATGGGGGAGCGGCGTTGTTTGGATTGAAAGCTCCTGTCATTAAGGCTCACGGTTCTTCTAATGACCAATCGATATTTAGTGCGATTCGTCAAACGAGAGAAATGGTAGCGAAAGAAGTAATTCCTACAATTTCAAGTGTAATGGAGAAGGAGCCGCTTCAATAAGAGGAGGATTTGAAATGGGAAAAATAGCATTTCTTTTTCCGGGCCAAGGTTCACAGGCAGTTGGAATGGGTAGACAGTTAGCGGAGAATAATAAAGAGGTTGCGAAAGTGTTTGCAAAAGCGGATGAGGTTTTGCATGATTCTCTTTCAGAAGTGATTTTTGAAGGACCGCAAGAAAAGTTAACATTAACGACAAATGCGCAGCCGGCACTATTAACAACGAGCTTTGCAATTTTAACAGCTTTGAAGGAGTATGATATTACACCTGATTTTGTCGCAGGACATAGTTTAGGTGAATATAGCGCTCTTGTAGCTGCTGGTGCATTAACATTCGAAGACGCTGTATATGCTGTAAGGAAACGCGGGGAATATATGGAAGAAGCTGTTCCAGGCGGGGAAGGTGCAATGGCAGCTATTTTAGGTGCGGATCCGGATATGCTGAAACGAGTTACAGAAGAAGTAACAAGTGAAGGATATGCAGTACAAATTGCTAATATGAATAGTACGAAGCAAATTGTTATTTCTGGAACAAAGCAAGGAGTAGAGCTTGCTTCTCAAAGAGCGAAAGAAAATGGTGCTAAAAGAGCAATTCCGCTCAAAGTAAGTGGACCGTTTCATTCCTCGCTTATGAAACCAGCTGCTGAGAAATTCCAAAGTGTTTTAAATGAAATTACAATTCAAGACACGAATATTCCTGTTATTGCAAATGTTACGGCAGATGTTATTACGCGTGGTACAGATATTCAAGCAAAGCTAATTGAAYAGCTCTATTCGCCTGTATTATGGTACCCATCTATTGAGTATATGGTGAATCAAGGGGTAGATACATTTATTGAAATCGGACCTGGAAAAGTACTTGCTGGTCTTATGAAGTCGATTGATTCTTCAGTGAAAGCATATGCGGTATATGATGAAGAGACATTAAAAGATACCATTTCAAATTTGAGAGGAGAAAGCTGATGTTAAAAGGGAAAGTAGCATTAGTAACTGGTGCTTCACGTGGGATTGGTCGTGCGATTGCTATTGATTTAGCGAAACAAGGGGCAAATGTTGTAGTGAATTATGCTGGTAATGAGCAAAAGGCGAATGAAGTAGTTGATGAAATAAAGAAATTAGGTTCAGATGCCATTGCAGTAAGAGCAGATGTTGCAAATGCTGATGATGTTACTGCAATGGTGAAACAAACTGTAGATACGTTTGGACAAGTTGATATTCTTGTAAATAACGCTGGTGTAACAAAAGATAATTTATTAATGCGTATGAAAGAAGAAGAATGGGATACAGTTATTAATACAAACTTAAAAGGTGTTTTCTTATGTACGAAAGCAGTATCGCGCTATATGATGCGTCAACGTCATGGACGTATTATTAATATCGCTTCTGTTGTTGGTGTAACAGGAAACCCAGGACAAGCAAATTATGTTGCTGCTAAAGCTGGTGTAATTGGATTAACAAAAACATCAGCAAAAGAATTAGCGAGCCGAAATATTACTGTAAATGCGATTGCTCCAGGGTTTATTGCGACTGATATGACGGATGTATTAGATGAAAATATAAAAGCCGAAATGTTAAAATTAATTCCTGCAGCTCAGTTTGGAGAAGCACAAGATATCGCAAATACTGTAACGTTTTTTGCTTCTGATCAAAGTAAATATGTTACAGGTCAAACGTTAAATGTTGATGGCGGTATGGTAATGTAATAAAAGAATCGATTTCACCTAGTTTTTTTGGACAATATTTTATATAATATTTGAGGGGAGGTGAATAGAATGGCAGATGTTTTAGAGCGTGTAACCAAAATTGTCGTTGATCGTTTAGGAGTAGAAGAAACTGAAGTAGTACCAGCTGCAAGCTTCAAAGAAGATTTAGGCGCAGACTCCCTAGATGTAGTAGAACTTGTAATGCAATTAGAAGATGAATTCGAAATGGAAATTTCTGATGAAGATGCTGAAAAGATTGCTACTGTTGGCGATGCTGTGACTTACATAGAGAGTCATCTATAATGCTTAAGTGAAGTCCCGTTCTTTAACGGGGCTTCTCGGCTTATATCTGGAGGGACCTATGCCGTACCGAAAACATAGAGAAAAAAAATACGAAGCAAAATATCGTGAAGCTTTTAAAGTATTTCAAGAAGAGATAGGTATTACGTTTACAGATGAAAAATTATTGATTCAAGCGTTTACGCATTCATCGTATGTGAATGAGCATCGAAAAAAACCGCATGAGGACAATGAGCGTCTTGAGTTTCTTGGCGATGCTGTATTGGAACTCACTGTATCACAGTATCTGTTTCAAAAATATCCGACAATGAGCGAAGGAGAGTTAACAAAACTACGTGCAGCTATTGTATGTGAGCCATCTCTTGTTCGTTTTGCAAACGAAATGTCATTTGGTAGCCTTGTTTTATTAGGGAAAGGTGAGGAAATGACGGGTGGACGTGAACGACCAGCTTTATTAGCGGATGTCTTTGAAGCGTTTATTGGTGCCCTTTATCTTGATCAAGGGCTAGAAACAGTTTGGGGATACTTAAAAGAAGTTGTATATCCGAAAATTAATGAAGGTGCTTTTTCTCATGTGATGGATTATAAGAGTCAATTGCAAGAATTGATTCAGCGTGATGGTAGTGGCAATGTTGAGTATCAAATTTTGCAAGAAAAAGGACCGGCCCACAACCGAGAATTTGTGTCCCGTGTAACTTTAAATAATGAGGCATTAGGTCTTGGAAGTGGTAAGTCAAAAAAAGAGGCAGAGCAACAAGCTGCTGCAGAAGCATTGAAAAAATTAAAAGAACAATCATGAGGAATCCCCCTTTGAATGAGGGGGATTCCTTATGCATAGAATGAAACTTTCCTTTTATTTATAAATAAAAGGAGTGGGAAATCCGTATAGTAGTTTGTTTTCGTACAGACAACGTTTACAACAACGGAGAATAGGAGGAAGGCCTTTCGTGTTTTTAAAAAGATTAGAAATAGCAGGATTTAAGTCTTTTGCTGAGCGTGTATCTGTCGATTTTGTTCCAGGTGTAACTTCTGTAGTAGGACCTAACGGGAGCGGGAAAAGTAATATTACTGATGCAATTCRCTGGGTACTTGGTGAACAATCTGCAAAGTCATTACGCGGTGCAAAGATGGAGGATATTATTTTTGCCGGCAGTGATACGAGAAGAGCGGTTAATGTTGCTGAAGTTACATTAACTTTAAATAATGAAGACCAACGCTTACCGATTGAGTATAACGAGGTGTGTGTAACGCGTCGTGTATCTCGTTCGGGTGATAGTGATTTTTATATTAATAAACAATCTTGTAGATTAAAAGATATTATTGATTTATTTATGGACTCTGGTATGGGAAGGGAAGCTTTTTCGATTATTAGCCAGGGGAAAGTCGAAGAGATTTTGAGTAGTAAATCAGAAGAACGTCGTGGTGTATTTGAAGAAGCTGCGGGTGTGCTGAAATATAAACTTCGTAAAAAGAAAGCTGAAGGGAAATTGGCGGAAACACAAGAAAACTTAAATCGTGTACAAGATATTATTCACGAATTAAGTAGTCAAGTAGAACCACTAGAAAGACAAGCTTCTATTGCGAAAGATTATCTTGAGAAAAAAGAAGAATTAGAGAAAGTAGAAGCTGCGCTTATTGTACATGAAATTGAAGAATTACATGAAAAGTGGGAAGCGCTTCGAAATCAATTTGGGCATAATAAAGATGAAGAAGCTAAAATGTCGGCGAACTTACAAAAAAGTGAAGAAGAGCTTGAGGAATTACGCGGGCAATTACAAGCCGTTGATGAATCTGTAAATTCCTTACAAGAAGTTCTACTTCTGTCTAGTAAAGAACTAGAAAAACTAGAAGGGCAACGCGAGCTGTTAAAGGAAAGAAAGCAAAATGCAACGACACATTGTGCGCAGCTTGAAAAGCTAATTGTTGAGTTAACAGAGAAAACTACAAGTTATGATGGCGAAATTGAAACAAGTACAGAAGCTTTAATGCAATTTGTGAATCAAGTAAAAGAATTGGAGAAGAAATTGCATGATAACGAGCAATTACTTGCGACTTTTGCTGAGAATTTAGAGGAACAAATTGAGAATTTAAAAGGTGACTATATTGAACTTTTAAATCAACAAGCAAGTCTTCGTAATGAATTATCTATGATTGAAGAACAATCAAAACAGCAAAACTCTAAAAACGAACGACTTGATGAAGAAAATGAAAAGTATGTACAGATGCGTGTGGAAATTACAGCGAAAAAGGCGAAACTTGTAGACAGTTATGAGCAAGCGAGAGAGAAAATAGCTGGCATTATTTCTAACATACAGAAGACAGAAACGGCACTTRGGAAATGTAAGTCACAGTATAGTGAAAATGAAACGAAACTGTATCAAGCGTATCAATTTGTGCAACAGGCGCGCTCTCGGAAAGAAATGTTAGAAGAGATGCAAGAGGACTACTCTGGCTTCTATCAAGGGGTACGTGAAGTATTAAAGGCTAGAGAAAATAGACTACAAGGTATTGAGGGAGCTGTTGCAGAACTTCTGACTGTGCCGAAAGAATATGAAATCGCAATGGAAATCGCCCTTGGGGCAGCGATGCAACATATCGTAGTACAAACAGAAGAGCATGCTCGTAATGCAATTGCATTTTTAAAGCAAAATAAACATGGCCGTGCAACGTTTTTACCTCAAGCTGTTATTAAAAGCCGATCGCTATCATTTGATCAATTACGCATTGTGAATCAGCATCCATCGTTTGTCGGTGTAGCGGCAGAACTTGTGCAGTACAATAATAAATATGAGAATGTAGTTTCAAGTTTATTAGGTACAGTTGTTGTTGCGAAAGATTTACGCGGAGCAAATGAGTTAGCGAAACAACTGCAATACCGCTATCGTATTGTAACACTCGAAGGTGACGTAGTGAACCCGGGTGGTTCTATGACGGGTGGAGCTGTAAAACAGGCGAAATCCTCTTTATTGGGACGTCAACGTGAACTTGAAGAGTGGACTAAAAAACTAACTGACATGGAAGAAAAAACAACGAAGCTAGAAAACTTTGTTAAAGCAGTAAAGCAAGAGATTCAAGAAAAAGAAGTACAAATACGAGAGCTACGCCAAGGTGTAGAGACCGAACGTGTAGATGAACAGAAGCTAAGAGAAGAAATTAATCGTTTAGAATTAGATGAACATCGTATTAATGATCGTTTATCGATTTACGATTTAGAGATTGAAGGATTTTTACAAGATCAAGTAAAAATGCAAGGGCGCAAAGAAGAGTTAGAAAAGATTTTAGCGACTCTTCAAGCTGAGATTGGGGAATTAGATAGCAAAATCGTCGTTTTAACGAAACAAAAAAGTGAACAATATTCTTCAAAAGAAAAAGTTCAGAAGGAAATGACGGAGCTAAAAGTACAAGCTGCTGAACAACAACAACGTTTGTCTAATCAAAAAGAAAAAGTCGAACGATTGACGAAGGAAAAAGAAGAGACTGATGCGACGCTTGTAAAAACGAAAGAAGATTTAGCGTTCTTAAAGCAAGAGATGACATCTAATTCAAGTGGCGAAGAACAAATTACGAATATGATTGAGAAGAAAGCGTATGATCGTAATCAAACTTCGGAGTTAATTCGTTCTCGTCGTGAACAACGCGTATCATTGCAAGAAAGAGTCGAGTATTTAGAGCGCGGTGTGAAAGAAACAATAGGTAAACATAAATATATTCTTGAGATGCTGAAAGATCAAGAAGTGAAAATTAACCGACTTGATGTAGAGCTGGAAAATAGATTGCAACATTTACGTGAAACATATACTATTTCATTTGAAGCAGCAAAACTTAAGTATACAATGATGATGCCTGCAGAAGATGCACGTAAAAAGGTGAAACTAATTAAACTATCCATTGAAGAGTTAGGCGCAGTAAATTTAGGGGCGATTGATGAGTATGAACGTGTAGCAGAGCGCCATACATTCTTATTAGAGCAAAGAGATGATCTAGAAGAAGCGAAATCGACATTGCATCAACTTATTACGGAAATGGATGAAGAGATGAAAAAACGCTTTTCTACTACATTCGAAGGGATTCGAACAGAGTTTCAATCTGTATTCTCTGAATTATTCGGAGGTGGAAGAGCGGATTTAGTAATGACGAACCCAGAAGATTTACTAAATACGGGTATTGATATTGTAGCGCAACCACCAGGGAAGAAACTACAAAATTTAGGTTTACTTTCAGGGGGAGAGCGTGCTTTAACGGCAATTGCGCTCTTATTTGGTATTTTAAAAGTACGCCCAGTTCCATTCTGTGTTCTAGATGAAGTGGAAGCAGCTCTTGATGAGGCAAACGTTGCTCGTTTTGCGCAGTATTTAAAGAAATTTAGTGATGAAACGCAGTTTATTGTAATTACACACCGAAAAGGTACAATGGAAGAGTCTGATGTATTGTACGGTGTAACAATGCAAGAATCAGGGGTATCGAAGCTTGTTTCTGTTCGTTTAGATGATGGCGAAGAACTTGTTGCAAGTAGATAGGAAGGATGGGAAGTATGAGCTTTTTAAAAAAATTAAAAGAAAAAATTTCAAAACAAACGGATACGGTAACAGAGAAGTTTAAACAAGGATTAGAAAAAACGAGAAATTCATTTGCTGATAAAGTAAATGACTTAGTGTACCGTTACCGCAAAATAGACGAAGATTTCTTTGAAGAATTAGAAGAAATTTTAATTAGTGCGGATGTCGGAGTTTCGACAGTGATGGAATTAATTGATCAGTTGAAAGAAGAAGTGCAACGTCGTAACATTCAAGATCCGAAAGAAGTACAGGCTGTTATTTCTGAAAAGCTAGTGGGAATTTACAAAGGTGACAGCGATTTTAGTAATGAAGTTAATATACAAGAGGATCAATTAACAGTAGTTTTATTTGTTGGTGTGAATGGTGTGGGGAAAACGACGACGATTGGTAAGCTTGCACATAAATTTAAATCAGAAGGTAAGTCTGTCCTATTGGCGGCAGGAGATACATTCCGTGCTGGGGCGATTGAGCAATTAGAAGTATGGGGCGATCGTGTTGGTGTAGAAGTAATTAARCAAGGGTCAGGATCTGATCCAGCGGCTGTTATGTATGATGCTGTACAAGCGGCAAAGGCCCGTAAAGTGGATGTATTGCTATGTGATACAGCGGGACGCTTACAAAATAAAGTAAACTTAATGAATGAGTTAGAGAAAGTGAAGCGYGTAATTGAGCGTGAAGTACCAGGGGCTCCTCATGAAGTATTACTTGTTATTGATGCAACAACAGGGCAAAATGGTTTAAGTCAAGCGAAAACATTCCGTGAAGCCACGAATGTTACTGGTATTGTTTTAACGAAGTTAGATGGAACTGCTAAAGGTGGTATCGTCTTAGCGATTCGTAACGAAATGGATGTTCCGGTGAAATTTGTTGGGCTAGGAGAGCAAATGGATGATCTGCAACAGTTTGATCCAGAACAATATGTTTATGGTTTGTTTGCGAACGTAGTAGAAACAGAAGAAGTGTAAGTGAAAGAAGTGGTATTTCCGCTTCTTTTTTATAAAAATATGTGATGTTAAGAAAAAAACTTGACACTCTTTTATACTCCATGTAAACTAAGTCATGTAAAGGGAAATCACTTAACAAAGGATGATCCAACATGCTCGAGAAAACAACGAGAATGAACTATTTATTTGATTTTTATCAATCGTTGTTAACGCAAAAACAAAGAAGTTATATGTCGCTTTATTATCTAGATGATTTATCTCTTGGTGAAATTGCGGAAGAATTTGATGTAAGTCGCCAAGCCGTGTATGATAACATTAAACGGACTGAAGCGATGCTTGAAGAATATGAAGATAAATTAGTATTACTTCAAAAGTTTCAAGAGCGACAGCGACTTGTTGCAAAGCTAAAACAGCTAMTCAGCGAAGAAGAGCATGTRAATGAAGAAATGAAACAAGTTGTTGAAGCTATCGAAAAATTAGATTAGGAGGGCGGCAATATGGCATTTGAAGGATTAGCCGACCGACTTCAACAGACAATGCAAAAAATCCGCGGCAAAGGAAAAGTTTCTGAAGCCGATGTAAAAGAAATGATGAGAGAAGTTCGTCTAGCTCTTTTAGAAGCGGATGTTAACTTTAAAGTAGTAAAAGATTTTATAAAGCGTGTGTCTGAGCGTGCTGTCGGACAAGATGTAATGAAAAGTTTGACACCTGGACAACAAGTAATTAAAATCGTACAGGAAGAACTTACAGAACTTATGGGCGGAGAGCAAAGCAAAATTGCTGTTGCTAATAAGCCACCTACTGTTATAATGATGGTTGGTCTGCAAGGTGCGGGTAAAACAACGACGACAGGTAAGCTTGCAAATTTGCTTCGTAAAAAGCATAATCGTAAACCGATGCTTGTTGCAGCGGATATTTACCGTCCAGCAGCGATTAAACAGCTTGAAACATTAGGGAAGCAATTGGACATGCCTGTTTTCTCCTTAGGAGATCAAGTAAGTCCGGTTGAAATTGCGAAACAAGCGATTGCGAAAGCAAAAGAAGATCATCACGATTACGTTTTAATCGATACAGCGGGTCGCCTGCATATTGATGAAGAACTAATGGGTGAATTAGCGAAAGTCAAAGAAGTTGCGAAACCGGATGAAATTTTCCTTGTTGTCGATGCGATGACAGGACAAGACGCGGTAAATGTAGCACAAAGTTTCCATGAACAGTTAGGATTAACAGGTGTTGTATTAACGAAATTAGATGGTGATACGCGCGGTGGTGCGGCATTATCTATTAAGGCTGTAACAAATACACCAATTAAATTTGCTGGTATGGGTGAAAAACTAGATGCAATTGAAGCGTTCCATCCAGAACGTATGGCATCCCGTATTTTAGGGATGGGCGACGTCTTAACATTAATTGAAAAAGCGCAAGCTACAGTTGATGAAGAGAAAGCAAAAGAACTTGAGCAAAAAATGCGTACGCTTTCGTTTACGCTTGACGATTTCCTAGAACAACTTGGACAAGTGCGTCAACTTGGACCGCTTGACGAATTGTTAGGAATGCTTCCTGGTGCAAATAAAATTAAAGGGCTGAAAAATGCACAAGTTGATGAAAAACAAATTGGGCATATTGAGGCAATTATTCGTTCTATGACTAAAGTAGAACGAGAACAACCGGAAATAATCAATGCTAGTCGTAAAAAACGCATTGCCAAAGGTAGCGGTACAACGGTACAAGAAATCAATCGTCTAATCAAGCAATTTGATGATATGAAAAAAATGATGAAGACGATGACGGGAATGCAAAAAGGTAAGAAAAAAGGACTAGGTGGATTGAAGTTTCCATTCATGTAAGGAAAAAAGATGGCTCTGTTAAGAAAAAATACTTTACAAAGCAATAGTCTTTTTGCTAATATAATTATCTGTGTGAAATAAATTCGGAGGTGCTTTATAAATGGCAGTTAAAATTCGTTTAAAACGTATGGGAGCTAAAAAAACTCCTTTCTATCGTGTAGTTGTTGCAGATTCTCGTTCTCCTCGTGACGGACGTTTCATTGAGGAAATCGGTACTTACAATCCGGTTGCTCAACCAGCGGAAGTTAAGATCAACGAAGAAGCAGCATTAAAATGGTTAGGAAATGGTGCTAAACCATCTGATACAGTTCGTAACCTTTTCTCTAACCAAGGTATCATGGAGAAATTCCACTTATCTAAACAAGGTAAGTAATTGAGGCAATGACAATGAAAATGTTAGTCGAGACAATTGTTAAACCTCTTGTGGATCATCCTGGAGATGTAAAAGTTACACAGGAACTTTGCAACGGAGAAATAAAGTATCGATTAACTGTACATCCTGAGGATGTTGGAAAAGTCATTGGAAAGCAAGGGAAAGTTGCGAAAGCGATTAGAATGCTCTTGTATTCAGTGGGACATCATAATGATGAGAACGTCACACTGGAAATTCAATAAACGTAAAAAGGGCGAGGAGTTATTTCCTCTCCCTTTTTTAACATTTAAAGAGAAATTGCATGTTCCATATATAAAATGGAAATGCTTAATTTATATAGAAACCAGGGGTGACATACTATTTATGACAAAATGGTTTAATGTAGGGAAAATTGTAAATACTCATGGCGTAAAAGGAGAAATTCGTGTTATTTCTCGTACTGATTTTCCAGAAGAGCGATATAAAGTAGGGAACACGTTATACATATGGGATGAGAAAGGTACAGACTATCTTACAGTGAAGGTAACTTCTCATCGTCAACATAAGACATTTGATTTATTAACACTTGAAGGATACAACAATGTAGATGAAGTAGAGAAGTTAAAAGGTTCTTTAATAAAAGTACCAGAAGAGCAGTTAGGCGAACTAGCTGAAGGTGAATACTACTACCATGAAATTATTGGTTGCAACGTTGTAACGGAAGAAGGAGAAGCGTTAGGGACAATCAAAGAGATTCTATCTCCTGGTGCGAATGACGTTTGGGTGATTAAACGTCCAAAGGGTCAAGATTTGTTAATTCCTTATATTGATGACGTTGTACTTCAAGTTAACATTGAAAATAAATTAGTAACCATTCATGTAATGGAAGGGCTACTATAATGAAAATTGACATTTTAACATTGTTTCCAGATATGTTTACGGGTGTATTTGGTTCTTCAATTTTAAAGAAAGCACAAGAAAAAGAAGCGGTAGAGCTTCGTGTTGTCAATTTTCGTGAGTATACAACTAGTAAGCATAATAGTGTAGATGATTATCCGTATGGTGGGGGCGCTGGTATGGTATTAACCCCACAGCCTATCTTTGACGCAGTAGAAGAGTTAACGAAGGAAACAGACCGTAAGCCGAGAATCGTCTTAATGTGTCCACAAGGAGAGCGTTTCACGCAGAAGAAGGCAGAAGAGCTTGCTGGAGAAGAGCATGTTATTTTTGTATGTGGTCATTATGAAGGATACGATGAACGAATTCGTGAGCATCTTGTAACAGATGAGATTTCTATTGGGGATTACGTATTAACGGGTGGAGAATTGGCTTCTATGGTAGTCACTGACAGTGTTGTACGTCTTTTGCCAGGAGTGCTTGGGAATCAAACGTCACAAGTGGAAGACTCTTTTAGCACAGGTTTGTTAGAACACCCACATTATACACGTCCTGCTGATTTTCGTGGTATGAAGGTACCGGATGTACTAATGTCAGGAAATCATAAAAACATTGATGAATGGCGCCATAAAGAGTCACTACGTCGTACGTACACACGTAGACCGGATTTACTGGAAGAACGAGAATTATCTAAGCAAGAAGAGAAATGGCTGGAACAGATTAAAGAAGACCGATAAGGGCTTGATATATTTTCTATTGCAACAGTCCTAGCAATATGCTATTATAACATTTGTGCTACTGAAATCAGTAGCCGTATTAACGATGTTCCGCTGTAATTTAATAAGACTTTATAAGAGCATCTGTTTAAAGGAGAGAATTTAATATGCAACAATTAATCACAGAAATCACAAAAGGCCAATTGAAAACTGACCTTCCTTCATTCCGTCCTGGAGACACTTTACGTGTACACGTAAAAGTAGTTGAGGGAACTCGTGAAAGAATTCAGCTTTTCGAAGGTGTTGTAATTAAACGTCGTGGTGGCGGAATCAGTGAAACATTCACAGTTCGTAAGATTTCTTACGGTGTAGGTGTTGAGCGTACATTCCCAGTTCACACGCCAAGAATCGCGAACATCGAAGTACTTCGCCGTGGTAAAGTACGTCGTGCTAAGTTATACTACTTACGTAACCTTCGCGGTAAAAAAGCACGTATTAAAGAAATTCGATAAGACATGTATGGGAGCTTGTAAATACACAAGCTCCCTTTTTCCAATCTATATGAAATTTTGGTATAATACGAGCAGCTTACATAACAGTGGAGGGGAAAGCATGAAGAAAGAGAAGAGCTCACTTTGGGAATGGATCAAAGCAATCTATATGTTAACGGGAAACCTTATGAGGAGCCGTATTTAGATAAGCAGAAAAAACAACTTGCTGACGGACCGCTTACATATGATTTTACTCTTGAAGAAATGACAGGAAAGAAAACTGTTCCAGAAGGTCAATTATTTGTTTTAGGCGATAATCGTCGTTTTAGTAAAGATAGCCGTTCGATTGGTACAATTTCAATGGACCAAGTGATTGGTAAAGCAAATATGCTATATTGGCCGTTAAAAGATGCACGTATTGTGAAATAAAAGAAAAAGAAGGTGGCAACATGGTAATTCAATGGTTCCCAGGACATATGGCAAAGGCTAGACGCCAAGTAACAGAAAAATTAAARTTAATTGATGTTGTAATTGAGCTTGTAGATGCTCGATTACCTTTATCTTCTCGTAATCCAATGATTGATGAAATTATTACACATAAACCAAGGCTTGTTGTTTTAAATAAAGCGGATATGGCGGATGATCGTCTTACAAAGCAGTGGATTGCATATTTTGATGAAAGAGGTCAAAAGGCAATTTCAATTAATGCGCAAGCTGGACAAGGTATGAAAGAAATTGCAGCAGCTTGTAAAGTTCTTGTCAAAGAAAAATTCGATAAAATGGTTGCTAAAGGCATTAGACCAAGAGCAATTCGTGCTTTAATTGTAGGTATTCCAAACGTTGGTAAATCTACACTAATTAATAAATTAGCGAAGAAGAATATAGCAAAAACAGGAGATCGTCCTGGTGTGACAACGGCCCAGCAGTGGATTAAAGTTGGGAAAGAAATGGAATTATTAGATACACCAGGTATTTTGTGGCCTAAATTTGAAGATGAATTAGTTGGTCTTCGTTTAGCGACGACTGGTGCAATTAAAGATTCTATATTAAATCTACAGGATGTAGCTATTTATGCGTTACGTTTTATGGAAAAACATTATCCAGAACGTTTAAAAGAGCGATATAATTTAAATGACATTCCAGAAGAAATTGTGGAGTTATTTGATGCAATTGGAAAAAATAGAGGTTGCTTAATGGGCGGCGGAATGATTGATTATGATAAAACATCTGAGCTTATACTTCGTGAGCTTCGTGGTGGAAGATTTGGAAAAATGACATTTGAAACACCAGAAGAGTTTGCAGAGCAGGTAGAAGATGCGGAAAAAGTAGAAGAAGTATAAGACGTGCGTTTGTACGTCTTTTCTTTTTGGTTACGTTTAAAAGGAGTGTAAATAGATGCAAAAAATGACTATTCATGAAGCGGAATGTTTGCTGCAAGAAATTATGAATGAAGAAGACGAGCGTTTTCAAATGTTAGTGAAAGATGAGCGAAAAGGTGTTCAAAAACTAATTTTGAAGTGGTATAAACAAAAAGAGT
Organism: Bacillus sp. 05T31; assembly: GCF_056396725.1. Classification (NCBI taxonomy): domain Bacteria; kingdom Bacillati; phylum Bacillota; class Bacilli; order Caryophanales; family Bacillaceae; genus Bacillus; species Bacillus sp. 05T31. The sequence continues at coordinate 94 of NZ_JBFTMA010000031.1, read as the reverse complement.
TAGCGCAAAAAGAAAGAGAAAAATTTCTAGAAATGTCAAAGTACGAAAATGAGTTACGTGAAAAAGGGCTCACATACATTGCTGGCATTGATGA
>NZ_JBFTMA010000030.1:0-26915 GCF_056396725.1 Bacillus sp. 05T31 | reverse complement strand
CACTAGCAACAGCACTTATTTATTTTGCAACAGATTATTGGCAATTATTAATTCTTCGCTTTTTAGTTGGAATGGGGGTTGGTGGTGAATTCGGAATTGGAATGGCCATCGTAACTGAAACATGGTCTAAAGAAATGCGCGCTAAGGCGACATCCGTTGTTGCACTTGGATGGCAATTTGGCGTACTAGTCGCTTCACTCCTTCCGGCATTTATCGTCCCGCATTTTGGATGGAGAGCTGTTTTCTTATTTGGACTCATTCCCGCTCTATTAGCTGTTTACGTCCGCAAAAGTTTAAGTGAACCGAAAATATGGGAACAAAAACAACGATACAAAAAAGAATTGTTACAAAAAGAAGCTRAAGGTAATTTAACAACYACTGARGCAGAACAACTAAAGCAAATRAAAAAGTTCCCACTTCGAAAGTTATTTGCCAATAAAAAAGTAACGATAACAACCATTGGTCTTATTATTATGTCATTTATCCAGAACTTCGGATATTATGGAATTTTCACTTGGATGCCAACTATTTTAGCAAATAAATATAATTACACGTTAGCAAAAGCGAGCGGTTGGATGTTCATCTCTACAATCGGCATGCTAATTGGAATTGCAACTTTTGGTATTCTAGCCGATAAAATTGGTCGCCGTAAAACTTTTACAATCTATTATGTCAGTGGTACTATATACTGTCTCATTTACTTCTTCTTATTCACAGACTCAACATCATTGTTATGGGGAAGTGCATTGCTTGGATTCTTTGCCAATGGCATGATGGGGGGATTCGGAGCAGTTTTAGCTGAAAACTATCCTGCTGAAGCTCGCTCGACAGCAGAGAACTTTATTTTCGGTACAGATCCAAATACTGTCCCCTCAGGAAAAGTATTTGGATAAATAGCAAAGAGGAAGCATCTCAAATGAAATGCTTCCTCTTCTTATATAAATACAATTATTTATTTTGATTTACTAGCTTTTTGGAACAAGAAGCTAGTTTTATCTTCTTCTTTTACAATACCTTGTTTTAACGCTAATTCCCCTGCGACTTTAGGCGCTAGCCATAGCATTGGGAATAACAGAATAGATACCGGAACAGCCGTCACTACAATGAAGGATTGTAAGGCGTTAATACTTCCCTCACCCATATATAAAAGAATCGCCGCAACTGCGCCCATAATAAGCGACCAAAAAACTCGCAAACTAATTCTAGGATCTCCATCTCCAGTCACTGCCATTGAAATCGAATAAGCCATTGAATCTCCTGTTGTCACTACAAATAAAATTGTTAATAAAAGAAATGCAGGTCCAATAATATTAGATAGTGGCAGTTGCTCTGTAATTGCAATCATAGCCGCTGGCATACCAGATTCACTTAATGCGGTCGAGATAGAACCAGGATTCATTAACTCATAAAACACACCTGATCCCCCTAGTATAGTAAACCAAAACGTTGTAATAATAGGTGCAATAATTCCAATTGCAACGATGATTTCTCGGATTGTTCTTCCTCTTGAAATTCGGCTCACTAAAATTGCCATCATCGGTCCATATCCAATAAACCATCCCCAGAAAAAGATTGTCCACGATCCTAACCAAGCTGTATCACCACGATATGTGCTCATTGGAATAAATTCATTTATATAAAATCCAAACGAAGAAACAAATGAATCGATAATAAATCCACCTGGTCCAAATAGTAATACAAATACCATTAATAGAACTGCTAACCTAACATTTAAATTACTTATAATTTGAATCCCTTTATCAATTCCTGTTACCGCAGATATAGTAGAAACAGCTACTACACAAACAATAATGGCTAATTGAGTAGTAAACACATCAGGAATGTTAAACAATGCTTGTAACCCATAACTTGCTTGTAGTCCTAAAAATCCGATTGGACCAATCGTCCCTGCAGCTACCGCAATAATGGCAAATACATCGATTATTGTTCCAAGCCAACTCTTTCGCAATTTCTCTCCAAAAATAGGATATAAAAGCGTTCGAGGTTTTAAAGGCATATCTTTATGATAATGCCCGTACATCATAACTACCGCACTAATTGTACCTAAAATCGTCCAAGCCAGGAAACCCCAGTGCATATAACTTTGTGCTAAAGCAGGCATTACCGCTTCTTTCGTTCCAGCAGTTATACCTTCATGTATTGGTGGCACCGTCATCAAATGGTACATCGGCTCTGCGGCTGCCCAAAAAACGCCACCTCCGGCAAGTAATGTAGACATAATAATAGCGAGCCATTTTGTCGTACTAATCTCAGGTTTTTCTAGTCCCCCAAGTTTAACTCTCCCATATTTTGAAAACGCCATACACATTGCAACAACAAATGTACCAATTAATAAAACCTGCCAAAAGGCACCAAAATATTTAATTGAAGCTRCAAAACTGCTATTAATGGCTCCCTCTACGTAACTTTTATTTAAAATAACTGCAATTACAAATAATAAAAGTGAGCCACCACTAATAAGAAATACAGGCCAATCCGTTTTTCGACTCTTCATCCTCATTTACACTTCCTCCTTCCTCAGCAATCTAAAAAAACAACTTTATTATGTTTTCTTGTTTACACCCAAAACACAATGATTATATAAGCATAATAATTCATCGATTTCCTACACATTTATGTTGTCCCTAAAAATATGCTAAATCCCTTATTTAAAAGAAAATTTCTATTCCTATTACATAAAAAAGCAAAACAAAAGACCTTATATTTCTATAAGGTCTTCGAAACAGAAATTTGATTATAACATAAGGAACTCCTTGGTTCAAAAAGCCCTTTCCAAAAATAGCCGATAGTAAAGGCTTCCATTTGCTACGTAACAGTAATTAAAAAAAATTATATTTTGCAGAAAAAAACTATACTAGCTATTATTTATGAAAGAAATTCGGCTTCAAAATTTCATTTGGATACGGTTTATGATAAATATGAGTGGTAGCTGGCGACAACGGTGGAATGAGCCACACCCAATTACCTGTTACAACCCGTCCACATGCCGCTTCCAGCTTCTCAAATTGTTGAAATTGTTGTGCAGCTGTATGGTGATCCACAATACTAACTCCTTGTTTTTTAAAAGAATGTAAAACAGCCACGTTTAATTCAATTAGCGCCTTGTCTTTCCATAACGTACCGTTTCTCGATGTATCGAGCTTCATCATCTCCGCAACAGCCGGAAGTAAATTATAGCGATCATGATCCGCTAAGTTACGAGCCCCAATCTCCGTTCCCATATACCATCCATTGAACGGGGCTGCCGTATAAGAAATACCGCCAATTTCTAAGTACATATCTGAAATCATTGGAACCCCATACCATTTTGCTCCAAGTGACGAAATCGGGTATTCTGGGTGTTCAATTGGCACTTCTTTTACTTCTTCTCTCGGAATTTCTTTATATATAGGTGCCTTCCCGTTTATAGAAAACACAAGTGGCAATACATCGAAATTCGTACCTTCTCCTTGCCAGCCAAGTTCCTGACAAAAATCTGTAAACGCAGTAGAATGAGAGTCACCAATCACTCCCATTTCTGTTTTATATCCTGCATACCGAATCAATTGGTGATTATAAATTCGTATATTATTTTCTTCACCTTGATATTGCTTAAAAATTGTAATTGTCGGTTTAACTTTCCCATCGTTCGTTGCATATTTAATATGATGAATTAATGCATTGTATACACCTTCCTCATCATTTACYTCACGTGCATCTAATATGTGCATCTTACTCCAAAATAGTCTTCCGATACATCGATTACTATTGCGCCATGCCATTCGTGATCCATGAACAAGTTCTTCAAATGTATGCTCATACGTCCCCGTCTTCTCTATCTCAACTTGAATTTCTTTTATTCTCTCTTCTATGAATTGTTCTTTATTAAGCTCTTTATAGCAAACCGTAATAAAATGACTCGCTTCCTCTATTAATTGTTTCGTTTTACTCATAAAYGATCTCCTTCTATTTCAACAAAACKTTACTACTTTACAGTATAAGCAAAAAGAATAAGAGTCACAAATGAAAGTCGAAGTGTTACTTTTATTGTAATATTTTTCAGAAAATTAAAGAGATTACTATTGACTTGTATAAAAAATAGGTGTATTTTTGACTCAGGTAAATTATTTTTACCTAGACCAACTTTTTAATAAGAAAGGAGGGAACGTTATGTCTTCATTTCAATTGCCAAAGCTTTCATATGACTATGATGAACTAGAGCCATATATCGATAGCAACACGCTTTCTATTCATCACGGAAAGCACCATGCGACATACGTAAATAACTTGAATGCCGCTTTAGAAAACTATACGGAATTACATAATAAATCTTTAGAAGAGTTACTATGTAATTTAGAAACTTTACCAAAAGAAATTGTTACAGCTGTCAGAAATAACGGTGGTGGACATTATTGTCATAGTCTTTTTTGGGAATTAATGAGCCCGCGAGGTGGCGGTGAGCCTAATGGAGACGTTGCAAAAGTAATTGATTATTATTTCAATACCTTTGACAACTTAAAAGATCAACTTTCCAAAGCAGCTATTAGTCGTTTTGGAAGTGGCTATGGATGGCTTGTTCTGGACGGTGAGGAACTTTCCGTTATGAGTACACCCAATCAAGATACACCTTTGCAAGAAGGTAAAATTCCATTACTCGTCATCGATGTATGGGAACACGCCTATTATTTAAAGTATCAAAATCGGCGTCCAGAATTTGTTACCAACTGGTGGCATACGGTGAACTGGGACCGGGTAAATGAAAAGTATTTACAAGCAATTCAATCACAAACACATTAGTCGTGCGTATAAGGTAAATTTGGTAATGTAAAATTAGTATTGTCGAAATCCTCCAGAATCCCCCGGATTGCCACCGGGGGATTTATGATTATTTCATTGTATTTATGTAATAACRTAAAACTTTTYCCGTCTCTAATTTCAACTCTCGGAACGGGAATCCTAATTYACGAGCCTTTCCATTATGTAACGTACAATTAATCACTCCATTATAAGGAGCTATATTATCTCCTACTTCTTGAATGAGCGCTTTTATCCCGGTATTCTCTTCTATGAAACGAATAACTTCTCTGGTAGAAACCACCCCGTTACTACAAGCATTAATTGGCCCTTCTATGTTTTCCATCCCGCACCAAGCTAAAAACTGTCCTGCTTCCTTTTCATGTATAAATGACAACTCTCCATCTACATGATCCACAACGATAGACTCTTGTTTCACAACATGTTCAACGTAAAATTGTAATCTTTTCGTATAATCGTTTTCTCCAATGACGACGGGAAATCTTACCGCAACGACTGGGAATGTTGCATGTTGAAATAAAACTGCTTCAGCTAATCGCTTGCCTTCACTATAATTGAAATCATTCCTMCCTCCATACGTAATTGTATACTCGTACGGATTGAAATTGTCTTCTAATAGGCCTAACGCAGGMTCATAGACRGCCATTGAAGATGTCATAATGTATTTCTTCGTTTTTCCTTTTARYACTTCACATATTATCTTCGCTGCATTCGAGCTATAGCATAAATTATCGTATACGATATCATAACTTTTACCTTCAAAACGCTCTTCTAGTAGCCTCTCATCTTCTCTATCTACAATCAGTCTTTTTACTGCACTTCCAAAGGAATCTTCAGTAACTCCCCTCGTCGCAATCGTTACATCATGTCCAGCTTGCAACAGTACTTCTACTAAATGTTTACCAAAAAATCTTGTTCCCCCTAGCACCAATACTTTTTTCACCTTCATCATCCCCATTTTTACAAATTGTAAAATATTACCTCTATTATTATAAACGCTAAAATAAAAAAACATGGAATCAGTTTAACGATTCCATGTTTTTTCTACACACGATACATTAACGTACTCGATATTTAAAAATACAATAGCAGCAATATAAAATAGAAATTACTGATACATAAACCCATAGTTCATATATGAATCCCTCGCCCCATACTCCCATAAAATAAAAGAGTGAAGGCAACGTCAATGTTACCCATGATTGTACAAAGGCAATTCTGCCAAGATATTGATTGATATTCTTTTTTTGTGCATTTAATACAAAGAATAAATACCAAAGTAATGCCCACATAAACCATGTTAACGCATTAACAACATCGTGGAATTGAACAAATGAAACAATCATATAGAATAAAGCAATAATTGCTACCCAAATACAGAACCAGCCTAGTCCACTACTATCCATTCCTTTAATAAAAGTAACGCCTACATATAAATAAGTTAAACCAAATAAAAAAGTAGCCGCATATGAATATACCGTCCAATTACTTTGATCAGAAATCATAATCAAATAGAACGGAATGATAATTTGTAATGCCCCCACAAATAAATTAAAGACACCTGCACTTTTCATCTCTACTTTGCCTAATATGACAAGACTATTTAAAAATAATGCTGCACCTGAAAGTAATAATCCTACGTAACCCATATATATTCGTGTGAAAATCTTTCCCTTTCACACTTTTAACCTCCCCACAATATAAAGTGATACTTTATCCCGCATTAACGAGCAGTAAAACTCCCACCTCAAAATTCAGCTAGAGCAAAGAAGTTAAGTGGGAGATCAACTGCCCGTAAAGCCCGATTAGTGAAGGCTAATAATCAGTGGGGATGAACAACCCCCACCCACTGATTAAAGTTTCACTTTATTATTTTTCTTCCTATTTAAAACTACATACATAATTTTTAATCTGAATAAGTTAGACTTCCTACCTTAAAAAATAACAAATTTAAAACGCTTTCAATAATAAATAACCCTATCAAAACATGAAATAGGATTCCTTGATTATAAACGTACTCTAACAATGATACAAGTGTTGGAATACTTTTCRATACTACGTTTTGAATTTCTATAAAAAATTAGTAGAATGATACATTTTCCCTATCTCATTCTATTAATTATTTGCATAAAATATCGTACACTCATATTAATTTAGAAAGGTTTGATATTTATGCCTCTTCATTATCCAAATCATTTTGTTTTTCACTCCACAGGTGTATTAACAAGAGAGCCTGCAACTGTTTCAGCAGTAGTAAACATTGTAAATTTAGATGCATATTACACACACCATGTAACTATAGAGGTTTGGGATTGGTCTAACTATTCTAATCCTGTAAAATTACCTGTACTACTTGGTGAAAATACGGAAGTAGCATTCCCATATATTTTACAAGGCAACCACTTAGCAGTTTTTTATGCTGATTTAGATGACTCTATTGATTTGTATGAAATCCGTATTTCTTATCCTGGCCACTCCAATATTATTGCAAATTGCTTTGGGCGAAGCTTACCACCATATTCAAGCCAAGAAGGTAACACAGTATACCATAAACAGCTCGTTCGAATTCATTAAGTCCCCCTATTATATAAAAAGGTCGGTCAGTAATACATTCATCTTTATAAGATAATCGGATTACTGACCTAAACTGTCATAGTCAATCTTGATAGTCTCTTATTCCAAACAATTGCTATTTATCATAAATATCATTCGGATTAATTGTAGGAATAAATCCATTTATAGAACTATATTTTTTAGATACATTATCTGGGGTCACGGTAAACGTTACAATTTTATTGCTTTGTTGTTTAAAATAACGCATCCAATTTTGACTCCATTCATCTTTCGCAATAACTTGTTTATTGAAGTCTTCCCACAATACACCATGTATAAAATTCAAGGATGTATTTTTGATTGTGTCAAATCCCCAATTCTGTATAAGAAGCAGGTTGGAATCAACACTTTTAATTTCTTTTAATAAATTTACATATGCTTCTCGAAATTTTCCTTGTGTAGCTGGCTGATCATAAAAATAGTCATCAATATCACCAACTGTATCTAAAAACACCCCATCTATACCTTTTCCAATAATTTGCTGTTTTACTTTATTAACAACAATACCTCGGTAATGGTCGTCAGCTAAATTCATAATATATGTATCCCACTGCTCTATTTTCATTTTCTTGCCGTCTCTATAATAATAATCAGATTCCACTACTTGTGGTTTATGCCATGCTTCTAACTCTAAAACACTTACATACCCAAGAACCACTGTTCCTGATTTTTTTAATTGTTGAATTTGTTCTTTCGTAAATGCATATGGCTCTATAATAACCATGTCATACTGTGAAAGTCTCTCAATCACTTGCTCATTTGCTTCACCATAATAAATTTTATAACTTCGTACATTTTTTAAAACTGTTTCCACAACATTTGCTTGTGCGGATGTACTTGAGGAAAAAATAAAAGAAAATATAGCTAAAAAGCATATGGAACGTTTCCACGTCATAATAATATTACCTCCTATACAACTGTAATTTTCTATCGTTTTAAATTTTAACACCTTTAAATATTAATACAAATATAGTAATTCCATAACATTTTACATTTTTTCAAACTCAATATTTTATAAAAATCCCAATAAATTCAATAGATTAACAGAAATTAGAATTTATTTCACTTGAATTTACTACATCCCTGTTGATAAAATGATTGGGGCTTATATATTATATATCTTAAAATAATTCTTTTAAATTATGTATTTTATTTCAGTGTACTATTCCTCAAAATTAAATTTGCAAACGAAAGAAGGGGTTTTTTATGCACTATAGACAATCTAATATATTCCAAAAGATGATTGAACCTACGATTCTCTTTATTGCACTATTTTTTCTATCAATACTAACTGATTTTCTTACACCAACGTATGAATACTTCCTACTCTTATTTATTACATTAATTATTTCTAGCCGGTATGGCATATCTATTGCCCTTTTCGCCTTTCTGGAAGCAATGATTTATATTTGYATAAGCGGTATATATAAAGAAAATGATGTATTACTGTACTTTTATTCATTAGATTACTGGATAAGTTGGATTTTCTTACTTGTTATTAGTTTATGCTGTGGACTGATGAGCACTGCACAAAAAGAACGTTATGAAGATGTACATATGATAAATAATGAGTTGAAAGCTGAAAATAAAGAATTAAAATATGTCGTGAAACAATTGGATGAAACACGTATTACACTACGTTCTCGTGTACTTGAGTCAAATAACCACTTATCTAAAATGTATCATATGTTTAAAGCTTTAAATCATACACATCCTGAAATTGTACTCGATGAAGGAATGAATGTATTAAAAATGTATTTTGGAGCAAAAAAAATTGGTATCTATCACGTTGATAACAATAAACAATCGCTTCGTATTAAATTAAGAGCTGAAACTGGTAAAAATACATTATCTCAATCTATTTTCGTTAAAAACGCTTCCTTAGTCATCAAAAATGCGCTAGCGCATAATCGACCTTTTTTCCGTACAGATGAGGATTTTCAAGACGCTCCACTTTTAGTTGGTCCCGTCCTATTCCAAGATGATGTACAATACGTCATTATATTAGACGAAATCGAATTTTCAAAAGTAACTTCTGAGCAATTCGAACTTTTCACATGGTATTTACGCTGGATGGGTGATCGTTTACAAAACGCTTCTAATCTTTGGCTATCCAGTCAAGAGGATCGCACATTCCCTAAAACAAGCATTTATTATGAAGATGAATTTAAACATTTACTAAAAATAGAAAAGAAACGTTACGAAACACTATCTTATCCATATTCCTATTTTGAGTTCAATGCTCCACAAGATTATTTAGGAATGATAAATTCTATTTTAAAAGACCATTTGCGAGATATCGATATATTCGGTTATAGTGCGACCGAGCAGAAAATCATGATTTTATTACCTGGCACTGAAGAACAGTTTTGTATACAAGTTCAAACTCGTATACAAAACGCTCTTTCTTCTAAAGGAGTGATAGTTTAATGATTTTACTCCTTCTTTATTTTATTTATGTTATTTTGGTTTTTCTTTTATTTCGATTTACGAAAAGTTTGATTACTAAAGATAAAAAAGGAATTATTGAATTTTGCTTGATTCTATCTCTTCTTTTCCCGCTTATCGGACTTATTGTATCAGCAATCATGTTATTACTTAATATAAGACGTTCCAAAACCGAGTGGTTACAGCAATACTCTGATTATGTTGCCTTTCACGTTGATAATTACGAGGATATTTTGGAATCAGCAAAACAAGATATGGACTTAATTTCATTTTCTTCTGGATTAGAACTAGATAAGCCTGAATTACATAAGCAACTCATTGTACAGTTAAGCTCCTCCTCTATTGCTAATGAAGGAGGCTTATTGAAAGAAGCCATTCACCATAAAGATCCTGAAACTGTGCATTACGCAGCAACTACTATTAATTTACTAAATGAACGGTACGAAAAACAAATCGAATACTTAAATAAGCAATTTCTACAAAATCCACAAAATGAAATTGCAAAAGAATTGGTTTCTAACTATTTAAGATATATAAACAGTGGTCTTCTTTCTAATCAGCAAAAAGAAAAAATAATCGCTGAATTTATGAATTTTATTACACAAGGTGTAGAACTATTCCCTAACGAACCTCTTTACCCTTTCCATCTTGGAAATCTGTTTCTACACACAAAACAATATGCAAAGTCTGAAGAACAATTTTTAAATCTTATTCATTTCTATCCTGAATCATATTACGGTTACGTTGGTTTACTTGAAATATATTATGAGCAACAGTTATGGGACGAGCTCTATAACTTAATCAATAATCTAACAGATGCAAAAAGAGTTCATATATTACCGCGTAAATATCAATTATTTGTAAGGCAGTTTGGAGGCGCACACATTGAAAAAGGGGATTAATATATATATCGGGATTATTAGTATCATTTTATTTCTCTTAATTTTATCCATCCTTGTATATCGAACAGAAAATTTTTATCAAAAGTTTTCTGTTCCTAAAACTAAAGAAACAGATACTGTTAAAACGCTCAAAGCAAAAGATGTAGCTCAAAATGGACAAAAAATGCAATTATACGTTTTAAAAACGGATAATACATTAGGGCAACAAGTCGAATTTAATACGAAGAAGGCAATGGATTACGCACACCTACACTATAAAGATATTACAGCTAATGAAATTAAGGGACTTACTCCCTCTCCCTATACAGGGATTATTATTACAGGTGAAATAATGGAGCAACTTCCACAAGCTGATATTCAAAATTTTGTACAAATGGGCGGAAGAATTATTATCGCAAACCGACTTGATTCAGATCCTTCCTGGAACACATTATTTGGTATTACCCAAAAAGAAGGTTTCAAAGATGCGAAAGGATTAACCTTTGAAGAAGTTTTATTCCCTGGTTATCCAGATCTCTCAAGTTCTTCTCCATTGTTTACTCATAGCTCAATGAATATTACGCTAGATGAGAATACAACTAATACTTGGATTACAGCGGAGGATACTCCCATCCTTTGGACCAATGACTACGGTGAAGGAAAAGTCTTATATTGGAATACAACAGCATTGAACGATAAATTAGGTAGAGGTATGTTCGTTCAATCACTGGGTACTATTTTCCCGACTTTCGCTTCAGCACAACTTGGAGCGGAGATTATGTATATCGATGACTTCCCATCTCCGATTCCAAGTGGAGAACTAAAAAACTTAACAACAGAAAAAATTTCTGTTGAAGAATTTTATAAAAAACATTGGTGGAAAAATATGAAGGATATCTCTGAAGATCTTGATATTAAATATACGGGTGTTGCAATTGGGACGTACCAAAATAAAGTAACGCCACCCTTTGAAGATTTCACAGGTAAAAATAGAAATACCTATTTATTATTTGGGAGAGAATTATTAAGTCACGGCGGGGAAATAGGCATTCATGGCTATAACCATCAACCTTTATTATTACCACCAGATCCAGTAGATAAAGCACTTGAATATGTTCCATGGAATTCAAAAGAGGATATGGAAAGCTCCTTAGATGCTCTGCAAAAACTCGTGTATAACTTCTTTCCAAACGAAAAATTAAAAACCTATGTACCACCATCCAATATTATAAATACAGCTGGATTAAGTGCATTAAACGACGCGGTTCCAACTATGGAAACAGTTGCTTCTCTATATGTGGGAAGTAAAAGTAACGGTAGTTTAATTCAAGAATTTGGACCAGATGAACATAATAAAAACATTTATCACTTCCCGCGCATTACGAGCGGCTATGCTATCACAGATGAAGAGCAATTTATCTTAACTGATGTTACCGCAAATTTAGGGGTTATCTCACATTTCGTCCATCCAGATGATATCCTTGATGAAAAACGCTCAGGTAATTTAACATGGGAAGAATTATTTAAAGCTTATAAAAAGACAATTAAAGAAATACGAGAAAGATATCCTTATATGAAAAGTATGACCCAAAGTGAAGCAACTGCTTCTATGAAAATTTATCAAACTGGTGACCTAGATGTTTCTTATGAAGATGATGCTGTTCACATTGCATATAAAGGGTTACCAAACCATACTTCAACAATTATACATGTAGAAGAAGGTAAGAAAATACAACCTGGCTCATTCTCTTACGGTACGGTTAAAAAGCTTGATTCCCAAATTTATAGCGTTACGTTAACGAAAGCCAGCGCTACGATTCCAATTAAAGGAGCATAACAGATGAGAATAGGTTTGGTCGTTGAAGGCAGCTATCCCTTTGTAAGTGGAGGGGTAGCAAGCTGGGTTCAAATGATTATCCAGCAGTTTAAAGAACATGAATTTACGATTTTCGCGATAGTCCCTCAAGTAAAAACAGAAGATGAATATCAATATGAAATTCCAAGCAATGTAAAAGACATCATTCTGATTCCTTTGCAATCAGAAAATGAAGCAAAACATATAAAAACTAATTTAACTAAACAAGAAGTACAGACACTTCAAAAATGGTTTACATTTCAAGCTAACGATACAACAGCATTACAAATATTAGGAAATAAACAAAAGCTAGGAACACTCCATTCCTTCTTCGAAAGCCGTGAGTTTTATGCAATTGTTAAAGAAAGCTATTTATATGAAGAAAGTAGTGGATCCTTCTTAAATTACTTTTGGATGTGGAGATCTATGTTCACACCAATCATTCAAATTTTACAAATTGATTTTCCTGAATTAGATCTTATTCATTCTGTATCGACAGGGTATGGTGGATTGCTTGGTGCTGCAATTAGTGCCAAGTCCGATATACCATTTATTCTAACTGAACACGGTATTTATTCTCGGGAGCGCGAAGAAGAAATACTACAATCTACTTGGATACCAATTGAATATAAAAAAAGATGGGTTTCTTTCTTTCATCACTTGTCTCATCAAGCATATGAACAAGCCGCTGATGTAATTACGTTGTTCGGCCGAAATAGTGCATATCAAAAAGAATTAGGTGCTCCGGCCCATAAACTAAAAATCGTTCCAAATGGCGTTACTTTATCTGACTATAAAGGGTTACGTAAACCAAAATACAATTCGGATAAACTCATCATTTCCGCTATTATACGAGTTGTGCCAATTAAAGATGTAAAAACAATGATTTATGCAGCTAAATTATTATTAGAAAAAGATATTCCATTTATATTTTAYTTACTAGGTCYTGATACRGAAGAAGCAGAATATGCTCAGGAATGTCGTGATTTAATTCAACAATTAGGATTAGAAGAGCATGTAATAATGACCGGCAAAGTAAATATTAAAGATTACTTAAAACAAACAGATATTCTCGTATTAACAAGTATATCTGAAGGACAACCATTAGCTATGTTAGAAGGAATGGCAGCAGGATTACCATGGGTTGTTACAGATGTCGGCTCTTGTAAGGAATTAATTTACGGACAAGATGAAGATCCTTACGGACAATGTGGATTTGTTGTACCACCTGTATCTCCTGAACAAGTTGCCATTCATTTAGAGTGGTATTATCGTCACCCTGAATCCATTCAACAATTTGGGGATAACGGGCGCAATCGTATTGAAGCGCACTATCAATTATCAGGTGTCGTTGATAGTTATCGTAAGCTTTACTTAGAAAGAGGTAAARAAACATGGCAGGGATAGGATTTCGTTTACAAAAATTATTCCAAGAAGACTACTATTCTTCCAGAATAAAAGCGTACGGATTTTCATTATTTGTTACAGCTGGTCCTTGGTTAGTCGTTATTTTAGCAGTAACAGCTATTCGATACATTTTAAGTTTGTTCCATTCTATTTCAATTGAGGAACAGCGCCTTTTTACAATTTCAATTTCATACTGCTTCATTTTTTCTCAAATCATATATGGTGCCTTGCAGCTCATCGTAACTAGATATGTGGCCGACCTTTTATACGAGCAAAAAGCTGATAAAGTATTTTCTTCCTTTTTAGGAATGACGAAAATCACACTTTTTTTAGCTATTATCTTATGGCTTTTGTTTGCAATTTTTACGCCATTAGCCTTGTATTATAAAATCGTGATGCTATTTTTATTTTTAGCTTTAAACATCATTTGGATTCAATCCATTTATTTAACAGCAGCTAAAGATTATCAGTCCATCGCTCTTGCATTTTTAATTGGTTCCATTTTCTCCTTATCTGGAATTGCGCTTATCGCTTACTGGCATCCAACACTTGGAATAGAACACGGATTGGCCCTATTACTTTTAATTTCTTTTACAATCGGGACTTTCATTACATTAGTGTGGTTAAGTATAGTTATTGTACGAATGTTTCCAAATAGTGATGCTACTGAACAATTTACCTTTCTTTCTTATTTAGATAAATATCCAGAACTATTTTGGTCAAGCTTACTTTACAATATTGGCATTTGGGTATGTAACTTTGTTATTTGGTTCGGAGAAGGGCGAGGAAATATTGAAAACACGTTTATTTATCATCAAATTTATGATACATCTGTTTTCTGGGCTTATTTAAGCATTATCCCAACCTATATTTTCTTCGTAGTATCCATTGAAACAAGGTTTTATGAACGGTATAAGAAGTTCTTCGGTTCAGTTAACAATGGGGCGACATTAAATACAATTTTACAATTAAAAGAATCAATGAACTTTGTCCTAAAGCAAGAAATGGAACGAATACTTCGTAATCAAGGTATTTTTTCTTTACTTATTATTTTTATAATATGGATGTTTAGTTCACAATCTGGGAACGTAACACTTGAATACTCTATTTTGCAGCTGACTATAATTGGTGCTTATGCAAACGGGATGGTCCTTGTTATCACGTTACTACTCTTATATTTTGAAGATCGTAAAGGGGCATTTCGAACATCAGCCCTGTTCTTTTCTGCAAATTTGTTATTAAGTCTTCTTCTACTTCCATTTGGGTTCAATGGTTACGGTATTAGTTTTGCACTTGGATCTTCTATTACATTCTTATATGCTATTTCTAGACTCTTTACTTACATTAAAGATATTGATTACTATACGTTTTGTCAGTCAAATACTCCTATAAAACGGCGAACTTTCTTTACTAAATTTGCTAATAAACTTAATGGAAATAAATAAATAAAAATGACCTTTTGCTCCCGCAAAAGGTCATTTTTTTATCTGTTTATTAAACTTCTAGATAGCCATTTTTGTTATTTGATTGCCATCTCCAAGAGTCTGCACACATCTCTTCTAATCCGCGTTTTGCTTCCCATCCTAATTCACGCTTCGCTTTYGATGCATCTGCAAAACATACTGCCACATCACCAGGWCGACGYTCCGTAATTTTATAAGGAACTTCYTTGCCYGAAACYTTTTCAAATGCTTCAACCATTTCCAACACACTATAACCAGTACCTGTACCGAGATTGTATGCATCTATCCCAGTAGTGCCAAGCACCTTTTCAAGCGCCTTTACATGGCCATTTGCTAAATCTACAACATGAATATAATCACGGACACCCGTGCCATCTTTTGTTGGATAATCATTTCCAAATACACTTAATTCCTTTAACTTCCCTACTGCTACTTGTGTTACATATGGCATTAAGTTATTTGGAATTCCGTTTGGATCTTCTCCAATACGTCCACTTTCATGTGCACCAAATGGGTTGAAGTAACGAAGTAATGCGATACTCCATTCTGCATCCGCAAATGCTACGTCACGCATAATTTGTTCAATCATTAATTTCGTTTGACCATATGGATTCGTTGCACTTAATGGAAACTCCTCCGTAATTGGTGATGTTTCTGGAATACCATACACYGTTGCAGAYGAACTGAAGATCATCTTCTTCAMATCATGCTTCTGCATCACTTCACATAGCACTAATGTGCTTGTAATGTTGTTATGATAATACGTTAACGGAATTTCTACTGATTCCCCTACAGCCTTAAAGCCTGCAAAGTGAATAACAGCTTCAATTGTATTTTCTTCAAAAATCGTATCAAGTGCTCCTCGATTTAAAATATCTTCTTTATAAAATTTAAACTGTTTTCCTGTTATCTCTGTCACTCGATTTATAGACTCTACTGAGCTATTCGAAAGATTATCTACTACTATAATTTCGTAACCGTTTTTTAGTAATTCTACGCATGTATGACTACCAATATATCCTGCTCCACCTGTTACAAGTATTGCCATAATTATAGTCCTCCATATTTCATTCATTATAAACTTCTCAAAGTATATCACATATTTCTTATCATATGTTTATTATGCGAACACAGAAACTTACATTTTATCCCATGATTTTTTGTACAATACACGATTCCAATCAGGTAATAAAACCACAAATTGCCGTTGCATAAACTAAACAAAATAATAGTAAACCATTTGCCGAATTTAATGTAATTAAGCAAAAGGGTGCATATGTACCTGCAATTAATATAAAAATCATAGAATGATCTAGCTTCCTAAAGAAATAAATAACACGTTCACTGGCTACGACACTATGATACACAGCTGACGCCATATAAAGGACCATCATCCCGATACCGAATAAAATAACAGCTGTAATTGCAGCAAAAGATGGCATCTTAACAGAAACTTTCACAATCATAGCTAATAATGCAATAAATGATAATACAGCTCCTCCTAAGTGAGTAAATGCATTAACCGGTTCTCTTACATAAGCATTCATATAAACACCCCTCATATAATTACATGTAGTTTTAATAACTACTTGTAATTATATATATATTATTCATACGGGTCAACATTTACATTTCATTTGTTTCGTAATACCATATTTAAAGATATACTAAACATTAAGTTCCACTAAGTTATAAAAGTGAGGGGTTCTACGTGGAAAATATAAATAAATTACTTGAATCATTACATTTAGAAAAAAATATTAAACTTGAGGATATCCCAAATGTCGACTTATATGTAGACCAAGTCGTCCAACTATTTGAGAATACTTATGCGGATACAACGAGAACTGATGATGAAAAAGTACTAACAAAAACAATGATCAACAATTACGCAAAAGGGAAATTATTCATCCCTATCAAAAATAAAAAGTACTCAAAAGAGCATATGATTTTAATCAGCTTAATTTATCAATTAAAAGGGGCCCTTTCCATTAATGATATAAAAAGCTCCTTAGAAAATATAAATGAACCGTTAATAAACGATGATACATTCGAATTAAATACTCTATATAAAGATTATCTTTCTCTTACTGACACCAATGTGGAAAGCTTTAAACAAGACGTAAGTAAGCGTGTTACGGAAGTAAACGCAGTTTCTTCCTTAGAAGATCCAACACTAGAAAAGTTTTTATTGCTAACATCCTTCGTGACTATGAGTAATATGTATAGACGTTTAGCAGARAAAYTAGTTGATGAYCTCAAAAAATCTTAAACAAAAAACTATCCACCTCTTTGAAGTGGATAGTTTTTTGTTTATTTAATTGCTTCATGAACCTTTAATTGTTTCCCTTTAATCGTTGTGTTTTTCATGATTTTTAAAACAAGTGGTCCTTTTCCATTTAATATTTCAACGTAAGAAACATTGTCTTGTATTGTAATAATTCCTATATCTTCTGCTGTAACACCTTTAATTTTAGCAATTGTACCGACGAAATCTACCGCCCTAATTTTCTTTTTCTTCCCGCCATTAAAGTACAATTTCATAATTCCTTTGTTTAGGTCTGCATTTTTATCTTTCTTTATAATTGGTTTAGCATGTATCTTTTCCTCAAATACTGCTTTCCCTTTCATAACTTCTTCTTTTGAAGGTGCAAGTGCCTTTGGAATTTCAAAGCYAATGTACTCCTCAATCTCTTCTAAAAATCTATTTTCATACGGCGTCATGAATGTAATAGCTTTCCCGTTATTACCAGCTCGTCCCGTTCTTCCCGTACGATGTACATAACTTTCTTTTTCTAATGGAATATCATAGTTAATAACATGTGTAATATTATCAATATCAATTCCTCTAGCAGCTACGTCTGTCGCTACTAAATAACGGAACTTTCCTTTTCTAAAATCGTCCATAACTTCAAAACGATCTTCTTGTACCATACCACCATGTATTTTGTCACAAGGATAGTTAACCCGCTTTAACTGCTGAAATACGTGATCTACATTTTCTTGCGTACGGCAAAAAATAATACAACTATCTGGATTCTCAATCGTTGTTACATCTTTAAGAAGTGAAAGCTTCTCCTCTTCTCTCATCTCAAAAAGTGTATGTTCAATTTTATCTGTTGTAATCCCGGTAGCCTTAATTTCAATATGCGTTGGCGAATCCATATACGTACGAGATAACTTTTCAACATCTTTTGGAAGTGTTGCTGAAAATAGCATTGTCATTCGTTTTTTAGGTAATTCGTCAATAATTGCCTCTACTTGATCGATAAAACCCATATTCAGCATTTCATCCGCTTCATCAATAACTAAATACTTCAAACACTCTAAAGAAAGGGTACCTTTTTCAATATGATCTAACACACGGCCAGGAGTCCCAACTACAATATGTGTTTTTTGCTTTAACTCTAATTTTTGACGTGCAAATGGAGATTTACCATAAACTGCAGCGGCCTTAATTCTTTTGAAACGACCTATATTCGTAATGTCTTCTTTTACTTGCACCGCAAGCTCTCTCGTCGGTGTTAAAACTAAAGCTTGTGGCTTATTCTCTTCCCACTCCACCAYTTCACAAAGTGGTATGCCAAATGAAGCGGTTTTTCCACTTCCAGTCTGTGATTTCACGACAAGGTCTTTCYTTTGCAAGGCAACTGGAATAACCTCTCCTTGCACTTCCGTTGGATGTTCATATCCTAAACCAGTAAGTGCTCTTACAATTTCTTTACTTAATGCATAATCAGCAAAACTTTTTTTACTCATATATTAACCTCTTTTTATTCTGTATTATTTTCTTTTTTCGCTTTTTCTATCAATGAATCATCATATACCTTATTATCACCTTATTCATTATACTTGAAAGCTCACATAAAAAGGCGAATCATTCGTGATTCGCCTGACTAAACAAAAGGATCTTCTATTTTAAAAACTTTTTGAAAATATTATTCTGCCTTCTGACCGGTAATAACACTTTCTTTCTTCGGCTTCTCTTCTATTACTTTTTCTTCCTTACGGTTCTCATCTTTTGTTTTATCTACATCTACTGCCCTCGGCACACTCTGTATAATTTGTTCATTCGCATTTTGATAATATATTTTAAACTGTTCTTTCCCTTTCGTTTCCCTAATAATTACGTTAAGTTGCTCTTTTACATCCGCAAACTTCTGCTCGTTTTTCACCTCCTCTACTTTAACTAGCATTTGCTTATATTTTTCTTCCTCATCTTTTTGATTAGCTAAAACTTCTCGTTTTTCTTTTGCTTGTTTGGCTAATATAACTGAACTAGCAGAATCATTTTCAATTTCCCTCAATAACGAAATTGCTCGGTCTATATTACTTTCCTGTAATGCTTCAATCATTTTATTTGTTTGATTCACCTTCAGCCTTATTTCCCGATCATCCTTCTTTTCTTTTAATGCTAATTCAAAAGATGCGACTGTTCTATCGTATTCTTTATTTTCCAATGCTAAATCTCCTTGTTTCTCTGCCTTATCAAATGCATCATTATTGCTACATCCGGCAGTAACCAAAAAATTTATTCCTATTATTAGTATTAACTTTTTCATAGTATTTCCTCAGCCCCCTCGCTCAAAATAAGAGGCATACATACAATCTTATGCAATTATCGCAACTTCCCTTACTTTTTTATAAACGAACATTATTCATAATAAATCTATTTAAATTCGTTTTTAACGTTATTTTTAAAATATATTGGCTTCTTTTCAAAAAAACGTTAAGAAAATCTTTGACTTCTTACTGAAAATGATGTAAATTATCCTATGGACGAACATTTTCAATCAATAAAAATAAAATATTCGTATTTTAGGGGTGTAAATGATGGAAAACGTATTTGACTATGAAGATATTCAATTAATTCCTGCGAAATGCATTGTAAATAGCCGATCTGAATGTGATACAACTGTCACTTTAGGAAAACATAAATTTAAATTACCTGTCGTACCTGCAAATATGCAAACGATTATTGATGAAAGAATCGCAACTTATTTAGCTGAAAATAATTACTTCTATATCATGCATCGTTTCCAACCAGAGAAACGAATTTCATTCATTAGAGATATGCAATCACGTGGATTAATTGCTTCAATCAGCGTTGGTGTTAAAGAAGACGAGTACGAATTCGTACAACAATTAGCTGCTGAGCAACTTTCACCTGAATACATTACAATCGATATCGCACATGGTCACTCTAACGCTGTGATCAACATGATTCAACATATTAAAAAACATTTACCAGAARGCTTCGTTATCGCTGGAAACGTTGGAACTCCAGAAGCGGTAAGAGAATTAGAAAACGCTGGTGCTGATGCAACAAAAGTTGGCATTGGACCTGGTAAAGTTTGTATTACTAAAATTAAAACAGGCTTTGGAACTGGCGGTTGGCAGCTAGCTGCACTTCGCTGGTGTGCAAAAGCTGCAAGTAAGCCAATTATCGCTGACGGTGGTATTCGTACACATGGCGACGTAGCTAAATCAATTCGATTTGGAGCAACTATGGTTATGGTCGGTTCYCTATTCGCAGGTCATGAAGAGTCTCCAGGGGAAACAATCGAAAAAGATGGCAAACTTTATAAAGAGTACTTCGGTTCAGCTTCTGAATTCCAAAAAGGTGAGAAGAAAAACGTTGAAGGTAAAAAAATGTTCGTTGAGCATAAAGGTTCTTTAGAAGACACTTTAATCGAAATGGAACAAGATCTTCAATCTTCTATCTCTTACGCTGGTGGAACAAAATTAGACGCAATTCGTACTGTAGATTATGTAGTCGTGAAAAACTCTATTTTCAACGGTGACAAAGTATATTAATTTATAAATTTAACTAGAAGGACAAGCATTTTTTATGCTTGTCCTTCTTTTTCATGTATAAAAATGTAAAATATTTTCATTTTACTGAATTTTCTAGTATCATGTTTTTAGATACTTATAATAAGGGGGATATAACAAATGAAAAATGTAATTGAGAAACGCCTTATTCGCGCGGAAGTCTCTACTGAATTGACATGGGACCTTTCTGATTTATACRAATCTGATAAAGAGTGGGAAACTGCATTACGTGTATTAACAGMCGATATAAAAAAACTTGATGCATTTAAAGGACAATTACACACTAGCCCCGCTACCTTATTAAATTGCCTACTTTTAGAAGAAGAGCTTTTAATGAAGTTAACAAAACTCGGCGCATATGCAAACTTAAAAGAATCCGCTGATCGTACAGATTCAGTTATTCAAGCGAACTCTTCCAAAATTTCCGCTCTAGGAACGAATGTACATACCGCACTTTCCTTTATTCATAACGAAATTCTCTCATTTGAGGAGGGAACAATTGAAAAATATTTAACTGAGGAAATAAAACTTGAACCTTTCCGTAAATCATTACTAGAGATACTCAAAAAGAGGCAGCACACTCTCTCTCCTGAAACAGAAGAAGCTCTTGCTGCACTCGGCGAAGTTCATAGTTCACCCTACAAAATTTACGGCATGACTAAATTAGCCGATATGGATTTCCCTTCTATACAAGATGAACAGGGAAATGATTTGCCTGTATCGTTTGCATTATTCGAAAGCAAATATGAATTTTCTCCAAGCCCATATATACGTAAAAAAGCATATTCATCATTTGTTTCCACATTGAAACGATATAAAAATACAGTTGCAACAACATATGCTACTGAAGTAAAAAAACAAGTGGCGCTTTCTCGTTTACGCAAGTACGAGTCCGTTACCCATATGCTTTTAGAACCTCAAAAAGTTCCACTTGAAATGTATAACAACCAACTAGATATTATTTATAACGAATTAGCGCCTCATATGCGCCGTTTTGCAGATTTAAAAAAGAAAGTATTAGGGCTTGATCAAATGCTTTTCTGTGACCTACACGCACCGTTAGATCCTGAATTTAATCCAACAATCACTTACGAAGAAGCTGRCAAACTCATTCAAGATTCCTTAAAAGTATTAGGAAATGAATATAGTTCCATTATCGAAAAGGGCTTCAAAGAAAGATGGGTAGACCTTGCAGATAACATAGGAAAATCAACAGGTGCCTTCTGCTCTAGCCCATACGGTTCTCACCCTTATATTTTAATTACATGGCAGGGTACGATGCGCGGATGTTTCACATTAGCTCATGAATTTGGACATGCTGGTCATTTTTATTTAGCAAATAAAAATCAGCGTATTATGAATGTGCGTCCATCTATGTACTTCGTTGAAGCTCCATCAACGATGAATGAATTACTATTAGCCCAGCATTTACTTGCGACTACTGAAGATAAGAGAATGCGCAGATGGGTTATTCTGCAACTACTCGGCACATATTACCACAACTTCGTTACCCATCTACTTGAGGGAGAATATCAAAGAAGAGTATACGCTCTAGCAGAAGAAGGGCAAGCACTCACAGCTACAACTTTAACTGAAATAAAAACGAAGGTCCTTTCGACATTCTGGGGAGATTCCGTAGAAATTGATGAAGGCGCCGGTTTAACATGGATGCGTCAACCTCACTATTATATGGGCTTATATTCTTACACATATTCTGCGGGACTAACTGCTTCTACCGCTGTAGCTCAAATGATTAAAGAAGAGGGACAACCTGCTGTTGATCGCTGGCTTGCTGTACTCCGTGCAGGCGGTACAATGAAACCACTTGAATTAATGAAACACGCTGGAGTAGACATGTCAAAACCAGATGCAATCCGTAAAGCCGTTTCTTACGTCGGTTCCTTAATTGATGAATTAGAACGTTCTTATCAAGAATAAAAATAAGCCCTCGCTTTATGAGGGCTTATTCTATATTTACTTTCCAAATCTTTTGCGGTATCCGCACTTTCTRCATAGTTCTTCTACTGCAACCCTTTTTGAAAATCCATCYACAATATTRTTCGCTCTTTCRCCTTCAATAATATTAGAGAATGAATCATTATTAATATTTCCAAGATTAATAATTCCCTCACCATCTAGACAACAAGGAATAACMGTTCCGTTCGCTAAGATTCCAGCCTGATTTCGAAGACCATGACAGAATCCTTTTCCATCATCCTCTTCTTCATGCAATGCCGGCCACTGGAATTCATAGTCTTGATTAATAAAGACACGTTCCGCAATTTTTATACCTTTTCCCGGTGTAAGCTTCTCTTCAATTTGATAAGATAGATCAAACTCATTTTCAATTATAGATAATAAATCCCTATTTTTTTGGATTTCAGCATTTGTTTTATTATCCTGAGTTAAATTCCATAATCTTAGTGAAACGATTAAGTCCGATTGACTTGTTGCCTCTCTAATGAAAGAAAGTATACTCCTTACATAGCCCTCTTTATCTTGCGAACCTGGGTGTCCATCAAAACTGTGCAGTGAAAAATTCATTTGTCTTAACGCAGGCTTATTTAACAGTCTATGCCTTCTCTTATTAATTAACGTTCCGTTCGTTGTAATATTAACTTTAAACCCTTTTTCATGGCTTAAATCTAATAGTTGATCTATTTTCGGATGGAGCAACGGCTCACCCTTCACGTGCAAATAAATGTAGTCTGTGTGAGGTTTAATTTGGTCTAATCTTTTAGCAAAATCCTCTACAGAAATGAATTGCTTCTGCCTTTCCGTCGGCGGACAAAAGCTGCACGCAAGATTACATACACTCGTAATCTCCAAGTAAAACTTCTTAAACTTCTTCACCTTTAATTCCTCACTTCTATGACTACTTATACTTTTTCCCTCTTCATATTACAGCATATTTTTTTAGAAATAGAAACATACTTATTTTAGGAAATCTACATTCCATATGTAGCAAGGCGATCTATACTTACCGCAAATTCTTCTGATGATTTTTGTTTTCCTTCTATAGCTAACGCAATGACATGCGTATCATCAGAAATTTTATCCAGTATACGAATACCTTCTTTTTCTTTTACAATTAACATTTCTGCTGCACTTAAATTTTCTGGTGCCTTTTCATCTGGCAATTCAATTACTTCTACTTTTGCGTAAGAAGATAATCGTTTTAAATATTCTGCTATACCTTGTTTTAAGTACTTTTCTTTTAATTTCCCAATTGAAATAATCGAGATATTCACATTTATTCCCCACCTTACAAACACGTTATCCACAGGACTTATCCACATATCCACAAATGTTACCCACATATTGTGTGAGAATCTGTGTTCGATACAACATATGTCGCCTCATTTTGACAAAATTCACATGTTTTTTTCTCTTCTTTAGAGTTATCCACATTGTTAATAACCGGTGCGACTTCACACTCATCCACAATGATATCTAATGCTAATTCAACATGTTCTAAACAACAAGGTAAATTCATATTCTTCACCTCACTTTTCTACAATAGAAAACAGGAGGTAGGCCCTCCTGTTTTTAATACTTTTGAATGCCTAATTTCACCGTTGTTGTCGCTCGTTTTGTACCACGATAAAACGTAAGAGTCATTTTATCATTAATTTTTTTATTATATAAKGCCGTGCGGAACCCAATAATATCGCGCACCGGTTTTCCATCTACCGCCACAATAACATCATGTTCTCTAAGACCCGCATCCGTACCTGGCGAAGGACTTTTCACATCTAAAACACAAACTCCTTCTGTTACGTTACCTGGTAAGTGTAATGTTTTTGACCAATAGTAATTTGGAATCTCATTTAATGATCTTAGTTCAATCCCAACATAAGGTCTTTTTACTTTACCGTACTTTTCTAGTTCATTCATAATAGGAACAGCTCTCGTAACTGGAATAGCTAGTCCAATTCCTTCTACTTCTTTTGCTGCAATTTTCATTGAGTTAATACCTATTAATTGTCCCGCTACATTTACAAGCGCTCCACCACTATTACCTGGATTAATTGCCGCATCTGTTTGYAATACTTCTACTTGCCAATCGTAATGTCCATCTTGATYTAAATCTACAGGAACAATACGCTCATTAGCCGAAATAATACCTTGTGTTACAGTTCCGGAAAATTGTAGCCCAAGTGGATTTCCAATCGCAATAACTGGTTCTCCTCTACGAACGGTATTAGAGTCGCCAATTTCAATCACTTTCTTCACATACTTCGCATCTATTTCTAGTACMGCTAARTCMGTGACTACATCGGTTCCTAATACTTTACCTGGAATTTTCTTACCGTCACTTAAGCTCACTTCAATACGATTCGCCCCAGCAACAACGTGGTTATTCGTTACAATATACGCATGTCCATCTGTTTTCTTATAAATCACACCAGATCCTGTACCAGCTTCCGAATCAGCCTCTGAAAAATCGTCTCGTTGAATATTAATAACACCAACAACAGCCTCTGAAGCACGATCAACAGCGTCTACAAAGCTAATCTGTTTAACAGGAACATTTCCACTTTGAGCTTCAGCCATATTTTTTTCACTTGCTTCAGCTTGCGGAAGCTTACCTGCATGATTTGAAAATAAAGGAGCTCCAAATGCAAATAATGAAGCCCCTACAATTGTCCCCGCTATGCTAGAAATGACAATACCTTTATGTTTCTTTTTCCCTGCACGTTTAATACGATATTTTTCTTCATCAATAAAGGACATATTTGTTCACCTATCTTCCTGAAAACAACTATATTCACCTTTATTGTTTACTAAAATGAAGAATTATACGTATTGAATTTTCGTAGGCATTTTTTGATCCGTATCATGTATTTCAAAGGATTCTCCAACCCCAAAACCTTTTTCTTCTAATACTTGTGATACAGACATACGCGCTAATTCTTTCATGTTATTATCTAGGCTTAAATGCGCTAAATAAATGTGTTTTGTCTCATCTGTAATAACATCGGCCATCGCTAATGCAGCATCCTCATTACAAACGTGGCCAACGTCGCTTAAAATGCGTCGCTTAATGCTCCATGGATAGCGTCCCATACGAAGCATTTCCACATCATGATTGCTTTCAAACACGAAAGCATTTGCTCCCTTAATAACACCTTTCATACGGTCACTTACGTAGCCCGTATCTGTAATAAGAGCTAACTTTCTATTATTGTTATGAAAAGCGTAAAACATCGGTTCCGCCGCATCATGAGAAACACCAAATGATTCAACTTCAATATCCCCAAATGTTTTCACGTCTCCTACTGAGAAAATGAATTTTTGATCAGTTGGGATATTACCTATTAAATGTTCCATTGCATTCCATGTTTTCTCGTTCGCATAAACAGGTAAATCATATTTACGCGCCAATACACCTAATCCTTTAATGTGATCACTATGCTCATGTGTTACAAGAATACCTGATATGTCATTTATATTCAGTTCAGCTTGTTTAAATAAAGCCTCTGTCGCTTTACCACTTAAACCTGCATCGACAAGCAGTTTTTTTTCATCTGTTCCTACATATAGCATATTCCCTGTACTTCCACTTGCAAGTACACTAAAATGCATGCTCATTCT
>NZ_JBFTMA010000029.1:0-16166 GCF_056396725.1 Bacillus sp. 05T31 | reverse complement strand
GTGCATATCCATCGTTGTTAATAACCAGAAACCACTAGCCATAATAAGCATCCCTGTAATAATTTGTGGTTTCACACCAATTTTTAATACAAGCTGACCACCAATAATACTCATAACGATCATTGTAATCATCATCGGTGTCATAATCGTTCCTGATTCAGCAGCACTTACGCCTACAATTCCTTGCATAAAGAACGGTACGAACATAATTGCTCCAAACATTCCGATACTCATAAAGAAACCGATCGCATTCAGTAGTGTAAATGTGCGGTTTTTAAAGAAGTGCATCGGTAAAATTGGTTCTTCAGCCTTCGTTTCAACGATAATAAAGCTAACAATACCAATGGCAGCTAGTGCAAATAACCCGATAATTTGCCAAGAACCCCATGCATAATCTTTTCCGCCAAACGTTAACGCAAGTAATAAACTTACAACACCGAGAATCATCGTGAAGATTCCAGCGATATCAATTTTAATTGGTCCTGTTTGTTTATGTGCTTTTAATCCCATTGCAATGAAGATTGTCGCTAAAATACCAACTGGTARGTTAATATAGAATACCCATCTCCAGTTCACTGCGTCTACAATCCAACCACCAACTTGTGGTCCAATTACAGAAGCAAGACCGTATAAAGCACCAAAAATCCCTTGCCATTTAGCACGTTCTTTTCCCGTGAACATATCTCCGATAATAATCATAGCCATTGGCATCATAATACCGCCACCAAGACCTTGAATACCACGGAAAATAATTAATTCTGTCATACCGTTGGCCATACCACATAACGCTGAACCAACCATAAAGATAATTAATCCTGCTATATATACGTTACGACGCCCAAGTAAATCCGCTAATTTACCTGCAATCGGTACAACCGTTGTTGATGTTAACATATAAGCTGTTGTTAACCATGTCATTAAACTTAATCCACCTAGTTCACCGACGATACGCGGCATTGCTGTACCAACGATTGTTCCGTCCAATGCAGCA
The DNA here is from genome assembly GCF_056396725.1 of Bacillus sp. 05T31. Classification (NCBI taxonomy): domain Bacteria; kingdom Bacillati; phylum Bacillota; class Bacilli; order Caryophanales; family Bacillaceae; genus Bacillus; species Bacillus sp. 05T31. The sequence continues at coordinate 15,175 of NZ_JBFTMA010000029.1, read as the reverse complement.
AATAGCATTGCGATTACTAAACCGATTAACAACAACTTTCTATTCTGATTTTCTTGTTGCTCCATGTAATCTCCTCAATTCCTCTTAGTTTTTCTCTTTTTTCTCTTTTTTCTCTGGTTTCCCGCAAATAATTGTTTCTAGCTTTTCAAAGAGGCGCAACAAATCTTCCCTCTCTTGTAATTCTAAGTGTGAGAAGTATTTTGCAATATGCTCATTACGAGCCGCCATCGCTTCTTCTACTGTAGCTTTCCCCTTCTTCGTTAGCTCAATGACAACAACGCGGCGATCATTATCGTCGTGATAGCGCTCTACTAACCCATGATCAATTAAACGATCAGTCATTACTGTAATCGCGCTCGGTTTCACGTACATTTTCTCCGCCAATTGTGTCGCTCTTGAAGCTCCGTAATGATCTAAAATCTTTAAAATATAAAACTGCGGTGGTGTAAGTCCTGATGCTTGCATTTGTTCTAATAGCTCTGTTTGCATTTTCTTTCCTATAGCGAATGTAAGAGCTTGAATCTTATCAATATGAGTCATATCATTTGGCATGTTATCCACCTCTTATTTAAGCAATAAAATATTTAACGTATTTAAATATTAATCCCACAAACAAAATACGTCAACAACTTTCTTTATAAAAACGTTTACATTATTGTCACAAAGTTGTATAATTTTCGTCGAAGTTAATATTGACAGTCACGGAGAATCGGAGTATATGGCTATGAATCATAAAAAAGGGAACTTTTTTATATTTCATAGCCTTTTTGTATTCTCTCTGTCTTAAAACGCTTCCAATTAATTAGGGGAGGATTTTCATTTTATGTTTTTCACACAATTATTTAAACCTGCGCCCCACGCAGAACGCTTACCAGCTGATCGCACTGATAGCGAATACCGCAAATTGCGTTTGCAAGTATTCTTAGGCATCTTCATCGGTTATGCGGGTTACTACTTTGTTCGAAAAAACTTTTCACTCGCAATGCCATACTTAATCGAACAAGGCTTTAGTAAAGGGGAACTTGGGGTTATCCTTTCAGCAGTATCTATCGCTTACGGATTAAGTAAATTTCTTATGGGTATCGTATCCGATCGTTGTAATCCTCGCTACTTTTTAGCAGCTGGGCTATTTTTATCCGGTATCATTAATATTATTTTCGGCTCATTTTCTTTCATTACAACGAGCATTATACTTATGTTTGTACTTCAGTTTTTAAATGGATGGGTACAAGGTATGGGATGGCCTCCTTGTGGTCGTACGATGGTTCACTGGTTCTCCATTAGTGAACGTGGTACAAAAATGTCTATTTGGAACGTCGCTCATAATGTCGGCGGCGCGCTTATGCCTTCTCTCGTTACATTAGGCTTATATTTCTTTGCAAATGACTGGAAAAGTATATTTTACTTCCCAGGTATTCTTTCAATTTTGGTGGGGATTTATGTATTAATTACGATGAGAGATACACCTCAATCTTGCGGATTACCTTCTATTGAAGAACATACTGGGGAATATCCATCAGATGAAAAAGTAGCGGACCGTGAACGCGAACTTTCGGTAAAGGAAATTTTATTTACATACATATTAAACAATAAGTTTTTATGGTACATCGCTATCGCTAATGTCTTTGTTTATTTCGTTCGTTACGGCGTTGTAGACTGGGCTCCTACTTATTTAGTAGAAGAAAAAAGCTTTACTCACAGTAGCTCACGTACAGCTTATGCTCTATACGAATGGGCTGGTATTCCAGGTACACTTCTTTGCGGATGGATGAGTGATAAACTATTTAAAGGGCGCCGCGCACCTGCTGGCATTCTATTTATGGTCGGTGTATTCATTGCCGTTCTTGTTTACTGGCTAAATCCTGCTGGGCATCCAATCATTGATAGTATCGCACTTGTTTCCATTGGATTTTTAATTTACGGACCTGTTATGCTAATTGGTCTTCACGCGCTTGACTTAGCACCCAAAAAAGCTGCTGGAACTGCCGCTGGGTTAACTGGGTTCTTCGGTTACCTAGGGGGAGCTACTTTTGCTAGCGCAGCTATGGGCTTTATTGTAGATGGATTCGGATGGGACGGYGGATTCATTTTGCTCCTTGCTTCTTGTKTGCTTGCAATGTTCTTCCTTGCTCTTACTTTAAATACAGGATCTGCTAAATCAAAAGAAGTTTAAACAAAATATAATGTGTAGAAAAATAAACATAAAAATAGCTCTCAGCATTTACTTACATGCTAAGAGCTATTTTTTATTTATCGTTCTTCTCTTGCTATTTATATTAATCACTTCCCTTCTATTCATACGATTAAAACATTTGCTGAAACATCTTTATTAAAACAGCTAACGTAACAGATCCAGCAAATCCACCTAAACAAATTAAACTTACCCCTTGGCTATAAGACAAATTTTGAAATGATTTCATACCTTCCATCCTCCCTATATCCCCTTTGATATTCTTATTGTATCAATGGGAAAAATTTCATAACATCGATTTCGCTGACAGCTAACTTACAAATTTGTAAGTTAACATTTTTTAAACTTATATATATTCTGTCCACATTCTCCCTCTTAATACATCAAAAAAGACCTCGAATTATATCAAGGTCCTGCTTACACTACATAATATCTCACTCAACTTATTTTATAATCATAACCGGGCATTTCACACGCTTTGCTATTTTATGACTTACACTACCAAGCACCATCTCTTGCAGTGTATTTAGCCCTCTACTCCCAGCAATAATAAGATCTATATCTCCTGTATTTACATATTGAACAATCGTATCTCCTGGATCGCCATGTAGAATCGTAATTTTGTAGGAAATGTTCTCTTTCTTTAATAAACCCTCAATCTCTTTTAATTTATCTTTTCGACTAGCTGATATTGTTTCTAAATCCGTTTGTCCTTGTATAATATCTGACTTTGCCGTTCTATTATCTACTACGTACACAACTTCAACATGTGTTTCTTCGTTAAATTTCGCAATATATGTTGCATGCTCGGCTGCTCGAAGTGCATGTTCAGAACCATCGCATGCTAATAAAATTTGTTTGTACATATGCTGAATCCCCTTTTCGTTATCCTACCCGTATTATATAATAAAGCCCCCTAAAAAGGAGGCTTCTAACTAGCAATTCTCTTATTATAAGTAGCTAAATTCGCAACGAGCTTCGAGCTACGTTCATTTAACCCTGTGATCCTTACTTTCACACCGTTCTGTTCATACTTCATTATAACTTTATCAATTGCCGCTACTGCTGAATCATCCCATACGTGTGCGTTAGTAAAGTTCATCTCAATTTCTTTCACATCTTCATTGTATGAAAAAGCATTTATATACTCTGCCGTAGATGCGAAGAATAGTTGGCCGTGAATTTCGTATATTTTCTTATTTTCAATATACAAATGTTTCACGTGAATCTTTGCCATATTGAATGCAAATAAAACTGCACTAATTATCGTTCCGATAATTACACCTAATCCTAAATTATGTGTAATTAGGACAATCACAACTGTTACGATCATAACAAATGCGTTTCCTTTTGGTAATTTATGAATCGTCGCTACAGAGTTCCAATCAAACGTCCCAATCGAAACCATAATCATAACTGCAACTAAAGCTGCCATCGGAATATGAACAACGTAATCACCTAAAACAAATAGCAATACGATTAAAAAACCACCGGCTACAAGCGTCGATAATCTCCCTCGACCACCTGATTTAATGTTAATAACAGATTGTCCAATCATTGCACATCCTGCCATTCCTCCGAAAAACCCAGTAACAACGTTCGCAATCCCTTGTCCACGTGCCTCTTTATGCTTATTACTTTCCGTATGTGTCATATCGTCTAAAACCGACGCCGTTAATAATGACTCTAGTAAACCTATAACCGCTAACATAACTGAATACGGTAAAATAATTGCTAATGTCTCAAGTGTAAATGGAACATCAGGAATACTAAAGAACGGTAATTCTTTCGGTAAGCTTCCCATATCCCCTACTGTTTTTAACTGTAATCCGCTCATAAGTGCAATGCTTGTCACAATAATAATTGAAATAAGTGTAGACGGAACAGCCGTCGTAATACGTGGAAATAAATATATAATTGCAAGTCCTAATGCGACAAGTGCATACATTTGCCAAGTTGCATTTTTAAAATGCGGCAATTGCGCTGTAAAAACTAAAATTCCAAGTGMRTTTAAAAAACCACTCATAACRGATTTAGGAACAAACTTCATAAATGAGCTMAGYTTGAACACTCCAAAAATAATTTGAACAATACCTGTTACTATTGTCACAGCAAATAAATATTGCAAACCGTGATCCTTCACAAGAGTGACCATTAATAATGCCATCGCACCCGTTGCCGCCGAGATCATCCCTGGTCTTCCGCCGACAAACGAAATTGTAACCGCAATACAAAAGGCCGCGTACAATCCAACCGTCGGATCTACACCTGCAATAACAGAAAAAGCTATCGCTTCAGGAATTAATGCTAAAGCAACAACAACCCCCGATAGCACGTCCCCTCTCATATTTGAGAACCATTCATTTTTTATAGTTTGAAACAAAGTAACACTCCTCCACTCTTTTATCATTTGATTTTCTCCATAAGAAAATCAAGGCCGACTGCACGAAGGCTATTATATAACGAGCAAAGGATGTTGTGCTATGTAAAAGTTTCCTAAAGAAAAGACGCTATCTTAGCAGCGTCTTTTCTCATTTCATTAATGTCCACCGTGACCTTGACCACTTTCCTGAACAATTTCTAACCTCTCATCCAATATACCTTGTGTTTCAAATGAAACATCACTACTACTTCCTAATAGGAAACCATGGTTATATGGTCCAAGTGTTGGATCATCTTTAAACTTCGGCTGAATAGTAGCAAGGAAGTCATAAACTGGTTGTGAAGCTTTTCCTTCCTCAAGCAAAACAACAGGGGCATGTTTACCCATATGTGAAAACGGTGCTCCCGCAATTGCTAAGTCTGGTGTTTTGCTTGAAACAAATGACAAACCGTGACCTGKTTTTGTGAATCCCCAGCCAAATTTCGTTTTTTCATCTTTAAATTTCGCAAATGCAACCGAATTTTCTGTTGGAGTCTCCCCACTAATACGCGTTACTTCCCCGTATTTACTTAACTCTTTTTCTACTTCTTTCGAAACGATTTTTTCTGGTCCTAACACATATATATTCGCTTTATCTTTTCTCGTCTTTAATGCCTCTATTGTCGCTTCTGGCACTTTATTTTTTTCAGTATATAGAAGAGGTTCCGGCATATGAGAAATCCAGTTTACAGCTGGTGTTGTATATAAACGCCCTTCCTCTTCAGACGAACCGACAATAACGCTATTTGGATAACTTCCTGTTATATCGGCGTACTCCTTATCAACATCTTTAGCAAATGTAGCTGGATCTGTTTCTTTTATTTGCTTTACTTTATAACCTTTTAATTGCTCAAGGATAGATGCACCTACATCCCCCATCACCATAATTTGTGTTCCGTCTTTCGCTCCRAGCGGATTTAATCGTTTTATTTCTTTTAACGTCATTTCGGGTACCTTTTCTTTTTCTATAAATAAAATCGGTCCGTTATTCGGGTGATGAATAAGATCCGCACTTGCAATACCTAATTGCCACTCGTTCACTGGCACTAAAATAATAGCGCCTGGCTGATTCTCTTTATGCGTTGCTGGCCATATCGTTTGCGAAGTTAATACTGCCATTTGCAGAGGATCATTTGTATTTAATCTCGTTACATTTTTTAAACTTGTCGTTAATAAATCATTCGATGCACCTTGATTCATTTCTTTCGGCGCAGTTACCTCCTGATTCATTTTCATTTCCTTTTGCTCTGTTTTCTTCTCTTCTTTAGATTCATGATTTTTATGATCTGTATTCGTTTGTCCACACGCCGCAAGACCAACCGCCGCAATTATTGTTATCCCAAAAATTCGGATCATCTTTTTCACTATATCGCCTCCGTATTATTCGTTTTCGAGCCAATATTATTACCTAAAATGGAATTTCAACTTTACAATAACAAGCAATTCTGAAGAAATTATGCAGATGCATTATAATCTGCACCATTTCTTCATGATTTTGCCTTACAATTTAAGTAATAACTACAAATGCGGAGGTACTCTATGATCGATATACTACTCGTAGATGATGAACCGAGAATRCTTGAATTATTAACGCTTTATCTTACTCCAATCGGATATAACTGCGTATGTGCAGCATCCGGAGAAGAAGCTATTTCACATATAGAAAATCGAAACTTCAAATTTGTTTTACTCGATATTATGATGCCAAAGATGGACGGGTGGGAAACTTGCAAAAGAATTCGATCATTTAGTAACGTTCCTATCATTATGGTAACTGCTCGTGATCAGACGGTAGATGTCGTTCAAGGGTTAAAACTTGGAGCAGATGATTACGTGACGAAACCATTCCACGAAGAGGAGCTCTTCGCAAGAATTGAAGCTGTTTTACGCCGAACCAATCAACATGCACAAATCCAATATCACGGCATTTTATGGGATGAGGCCAAGCATTTCATTTCTGTCCATAATGAAGAACTTCTTCTCACCCCAATCGAATTCTCTTTACTCGGATTATTTTTACGTCATGTGAACTACGTATTAAGCCGTGATCAGCTCATTGAACGAATTTGGGGATTAAATACAAATACAGAAGATAGAACAGTCGATTCACATATTCGTAATTTACGTGATAAATTACGAAAAGTAAATTTCCCCATTGATCACCATTTAAAAACTGTTTACGGAGTAAGATATCGATGGATTGATATTGAAAACTAAGGAGCAAAACGATGAAGCGAATTTCTATTCAACTCGGATTTTATTTTCTAATTGTTACACTTTTAATCGAAAGTGTTCTATTTGTCTTGCTCTATTATAGCCTTGTAAACAATAGAGTAAATGAAGAAATGACTGCTTTATTAAAGCGTGGAAATAGTCACCGAGATGTCCTTGAAAAATATTTTGATAGGCAAACAATCTCCCATGTTGCTTTAATGGAATCCGAAGCTGAAACAACTGTTATTATTACAAATGCAAATAAGGAAATACTAGCTAAATCCAATGAAATAAATACTACTATAAAAAAACATATTGAAGGAATGCAAACACGAACAGATCATGATGGAGCAATTATAGAGAATCATTGGAAAGCATCTAATTATATATGTACAGTTAGCCCCATTGTAGTGGCAGGAAAAACGGAAGGCTATGTATATATGTTTCTCGGGACGGAATCAATCGAAGAAATGGTTAACGGGCTCACACGGCAATTCATTATCGCTGGAGTCATTACTTTCCTATTAACAGCCATCACCATTTTTCTATTATCACGTTTGTTAACAAAACCATTGTTACACATGAAACAAGCGACTGAAAAAATGAGTAAGGGCGATTTATCCGTTTCATTAACAACTACTCGAAATGACGAAATTGGTGAACTAGCACAATCTATCCAAACTCTCGCAAATGATTTACATTATATGAAAACGGAGCGAAGTGAATTTCTAGCAAGTGTTGCTCACGAATTACGAACACCATTAACGTACGTAAGAGGTTATGCTGACATTGCATCAAAAGAAAACACACCCCCAGAGCAACGTTTACGATACTTATCCATTATAAAAGACGAGTCTGATTATATTACAAACTTAGTCCAAGATTTATTTTCACTCGCTCAAATGGAAAAGCATAACTTTTTCATTCAAGTACAGGAAGTGCATTTACACACCTTCCTTACTCGCATCACTGAAAAAATAAATGTGATGTACGGAGAAAAACAAATTAAAGTTGTTTTCACATGTCCTTCCTCACTCTTAGTAAAGCTAGATGAGCAACGCTTTGAACAAGTTATGGCTAACATTTTAAATAACGCGTATAGACATTCAAAAGAACATTCTCATATAAATATTTCTGTTACAGAAGAACATAAACGTATTTCCATTACAATTGAAGATGAAGGCGAAGGTATTCCTCCTAAAGACCTCTCTCACATTTTCGATCGCTTTTACCGTGTTGATAAAGCGCGCTCTAGAGCTACAGGAGGCACTGGTTTAGGGCTCTCCATCGTAAAAGAAATCGTAGAACTACACGGCGGGAATATTACTGTCACAAGTGAAATTGATCACGGATCTTGCTTTACAATTTCATTGCCATCTATATAGAAACACGACTATCATCAATAGTCGTGTTTTCTTATCCTTTAGGACTTTACTTTATAATATAAATTTACGAATTGCCCAAAACGTTTCGTATCCGTTAAAGTTAAATTAATTTCCGGGTTCTTTTCTTTAAATAACGGAACTCCAGAACCTAATATGTGAGGTGTAATCGTAACAACATATTCATCAATTAAATTATTCTTAAAAAATCCTCTCAGTAGACTCCCTCCACCGACCATCCATATTTTAGATCCTTCCTGCTCTTTCAACCTTTTTGTAAACTCTAATACATCTTCATTTACAAACTCTACATGTTCGTTTGAACCTTTTTCTGAATTAGAAAAAACATAACATTTTTTATCTAGGTACGGGAATGTTTCCGTATGCTCTACTACATAATCGTACGTTCTTTTTCCCATTATTATTGTATCAATCGTTTCATACATTTCTGTATAACCGTTATCACCCTCTCCTTCCGTTTCCATTAACCACTGTAAATCATCATCTTCTTTCGCGATAAATCCATCTAAGCTCGCTGCAATAAATAAAACAATTTCACGTGACATATCTTTTCCTCCTTACAGCTTCTATTGATAAAATCATCTTATAAGCACTATACTAACCATAAAACATGACAACTTATGTCATGTTAAAAAAGAAAAAGGTGATATCCTTGTCAAAAGCAAAACGTTTACTAGACATTCTTATATTTGCTTCAGCGAAGAAAACATTTACAGCTCAAGAAATAGCTGATGAATTTAATATTTCCGTTCGTACGGTTCATAGATACATTTTAGATTTAAGTGATATGGGATTACCTATTTATGCTGAACAAGGTCGTAACGGAGGATATAAAGTATTAACGAATAGGGTCATACCGCCTATTTTATTTACGGAAGAAGAAGCAGTATCCATCTTTTTTGCCTTTCAATCTTTAAGCTACTACCGAGATTTGCCTTTTAATACAGAAATCAATTCTGTTACTCATAAACTGTACAGCTCTCTACAACATGATGCGAAAGCGAAAGTTGATACAATACGTTCTTATATCGCTTTTTGGAATCCCATGAGAACAATTGCTACCCCTCTTTTAAACGAAGTATTAACCGCAGCTATTAAAAATAAAAATTTACACTTTCAATACGAATCTAAATCGGGGATAAAAACAAAATATGTTCATCCTATCGGTGTATATGCTCACGACGGTTTATGGTATTTGCCRTCCTATGACTWTRGTARAAAAAARGTATTACTGTATCGCGTYGATCGTATTCTYTCYATATTATCAACGGAAGAAAATGAGGATACATTCATGAATTTAGAAGAGTGGTTTTCCTCTAACTCTAACGTAGTACACAGTCCTATTCAGTTACATGTTTTACTGACAACAGAAGGTGTGCGCCAATGTAAAAGCGTGCCTTACCTTGAAGAATTCGTGGTAATAAACGAAGACGGGACAGGCTATATACATTCAACAATTGATAAAGATGAAATTAACTTTATTACCCCTTTATTTTATAGACTTGGAAAAGATGCACGAGTTTTAGAACCGAAAGAATTGATAGATGGTTTACGTATACGTGCGAAAGAAGTTTTAAATATGTATGGAGACTAAAAAGGCGTAAGAAAACCCCTCTTACGCCTTTTCGCTATGTATTATTTTCTCTATCGATTCTTTTAATAAATTCTTTGTCTCTTCAAAGTTATGATTCTGCTGTTCTCCTGGCTGCACCGTATAAAACTCAGCAAACGAACGCTCTTTATATCTCGGCACAACATGCATGTGATAATGAGTTAACTCGTTGAAGATTCCACCATTTTGACAAATTGTAATTCCATCTGGTTTATACAGTAATTTAATAGCCTTTGAAATAAGCCTAGAAGCATCCATAATCGCTTTTGCTACACAATCATCTAATTCGTCCACTTCTACAACATGCTGCTTTGGAACGATTAAAGTATGCCCTGTATAGAAAGGCGCATGATCTAAAAAACAAGTTACATAATCATCTTCATATACTTTACCCCGCATTAACGGGCAGTAAGACTCCCACCTCAAAATTCGCGAATGCTAGGAAGTTAGGCGGGAGATCAACTGCCCGTAAAAGCCCGATTGGTTCAACTAATAATCAGTGGGGGATGGACAAAACCCCCACTGATTAAAGTTTCACTTTATATATTTTTTCCTCTTCATTTGCTAATTTACAACCTACACATTCCATCATTCTTCCCCCTCTGCCAAAAACATAAAAACGTGAGCGCCCTATTCTCACGTTTTTATGTTTCACTTTACTAATTCAATTGTTTCTGTAACTTTTATACTATCCTTTACAGATTGAACAATTGTGCAATTTTTCACCGCAAGTTGCAGTGCCTTGTCTAATTGTTCTTCTGTAATGTTTTGCGCTTTAATTTTATAGTGCAAATGAACACTTTCAACTGGTTTTGATAAAGCTTCACTTCTACCAATTTCAGTTTCAATTGTAAACATATCGTATGCAATACGTTTCTTTTCTAAAATCGTTCGAAAAACAATTGCACTACATCCTGCGATAGAAGAGATTAGTAATTGTAACGGTGAATATCCGTTTTCTTTTCCAATCGCTAATTGACCGTACGATAAGTCTGCTTTTATATCATCGTGTTTGATTGTTAGTTTCATTTGTTTTTTCCATCTCCACTTTCACCGGTTTCTGCCTTTTCTTACTCATATAATAATATATATAGCAGAAAATGATAAATGGAATACCACAATATAACGCCATTCTTTGTTCTGGAATAAACGCTAAACTAATRACAACGAYGCTATTTGTAATTAAAGCTARAATTGGAACAAGCGGATATAGTGGTGTTCTATACTTTAAGTCCTCTAATTTTCCTCCGCCTTTTAAATACTGACTTCTAAAGCGAAGTTGTGATAAAGCAATAATGATCCAACTTGAAACAGCAGATAAACCAGCTATAGATAATAAGTACATATATACTGTATCTTCTGCAAGGAAGCTTGTTAATAAGGATAACGCCGCAACAGCAATCGTTACGACTAGCGCTGTAATTGGAATACCACGTTTATTTACCTTCTTGAAAGAAGCTGGTGCCATTCCTTCATTTGCAAGTGACCATAGTATACGCGTTGCTGCATATAACCCTGAGTTCGCTACAGATAGAAGAGCTGTAATAATAACGAAGTTCATAATATCAGCTGCATATGGAATACCGATTTTATCAAATACAACTACGAATGGACTTTCAATTATCCCTGCTTCTTTCCAAGAAATTAACCCTACTAAAATTGTCATTGTTAAAATGAAGAATAGCATAATGCGCCATACTGTATTACGAATTGCACGTGGAATTGTTTTTTCAGGATTCTGACTCTCTCCTGCTGCAATCCCGATTAACTCTGTTCCTTGGAAGGAAAAGTTAACTGTAATCATCGTAAGAAGCACTGCAGCTAGTCCATTTGGGAATAGCCCACCATCACTTACAAAGTTAGAGAAAAGAGGCGCTGCTTCTTTTCCGTCGTATGGTAAAAATCCTAGTAATGCGCTACCACCAAGTAGAATGAATGCAATAATTGTAACTACTTTAATACTAGAGAACCAAAACTCTAATTCAGCATAACTCTTCGCTGAAATAGCATTTGAAGCATATAAAATAGCTCCAAACAGAAGACACCATACCCAAACATCAACATTCGGAAACCATCTTTTCATCATTAAACCGATCGATGTTAATTCTAATCCTACTGTTACTGCCCATCCAATCCAGTATAGCCAGCCGATCATAAATCCAGTTCCTGGTCCAATAAACTTCGTCGCATACTTTTGGAAAGAGCCTGAAACTGGCATCGCTACCGTTAGCTCTCCAAGACAAAGCATTGTTAAATACATAATAAATCCGCCCACTAAATAGGAAAGGATGGCTCCCCCTGGTCCAGCCTGATTAATGGTGTAACCTGAACCTAAGAAAAAACCAGTCCCGATTACACCACCTAGTGCGATCATAAATAAATGTCTACTCTTCATCGTACGATGTAATTTCTCATTCGTTGGTTGCTGCATTGTAATCCTCCCCTATAAACCCTCTATCTCTTTTTAAAATTTTCTGATAATAAAAATATACACGAAAGCGGTTACAATTTCTATATAAAATTAAAACTTTTCTGATAAAACATTATAAAAATTTAATTATCAGGAGATTAAGATACTAATATAAGGAAAATGAGGGTTGATAAGGAAAAAACCCTTACGTATTATTGTAAGAGTTAACGAAGTTCTAATCTTCTCGATAAAATTGATAAACTATAGTTTACGATGAAATACATACAGGCTGCTAGTATAAATGTTGGAATCATATAATTTACGTTCTGTCCGCTAATAATTTGAGCATTATGCATAAGCTCTGGCAATGATATAACAACCGCTAATGACGTATCTTTTAACAATGAAATAAATTGACTAACAAGCGGCGGAACCATTCTTCTAAGTGCTTGCGGTAAAATAATGTGCCAAAGCGTTTGAACATATGTTAATCCTGAAGAGCGCGCCGCTTCAATTTGTCCTTTTTCGATAGATAATAAACCACTTCGAACAATTTCAGATATCATCGCCGCTTCAAATATCGTTAAAGCAACAATTGTAGCCGTTATAATTTCTAATTTCAAACCTGCCTCTGGAAGTGCAAAATACGTAAAAAATATAATTAAAAGAAGTGGTAAATTCCGAATAACTTCAACGATAAAGCCTAGTATTGGTGAGATGACGGGTATTTTTGTATAGCGCAAAGTTCCTATTACACTACCGATAATAAAACTAAGTACAATAGCTACAAGGGCAACCTCTAACGTTATAAGGAATCCTTTTAATAAAAAGAGTATATGATCTCCTGTAATAGCACCTTGAAAATCCATTTACACCGCCTCCTTAGCTAAGCGTCTTTCTAAATAACGCACTAGCATACTTAGCGGAATTGTTAATACTAAATAAAACATCCCGACATATATATATACATCAAACGTAACGAACGTCTTCGTTGAAATTAAGTCTCCTTGATACATTAAATCCGTTCCAGCAATAATTCCGAGTATTGAAGAGTTTTTTACTAAATTGAGAAATTGATTTCCTAGAGGAGGAATGACGATTTTCATCGCTTGAGGTAAGACGACATGATACATCGCTTGCGTATAAGTTAATCCTGAAGAACGTGCTGCTTCCATTTGACCTTTCGCGACTGATAAAATACCAGCACGAATTACTTCCGCAATAAAAGCCGCTGTATAAACTGTAAGCGCAACTGTCCCTGCTACAAAACCGTTGAAAGTAATTCCTATTACAGGCAAAGCAAAATAGAAAATGAATGCAATTAATACGAGTGGAATATTTCTAACAAACTCTACATAGGCAGAGCCAATCCAATTCAAAATACGAATAGGTGAAATTCGCATCACTGCCATAACAATTCCTAAAACAAAACTTCCTATTAGCGCAACTACACTAGACATAACCGTATATTTAAATCCTTCTAAATACATATCAATGTTATTCGTTAATATAGAAAAATCAGGCACATATTCTCCCCTCTTTCTTTACAAGAAGAGGATGAGTACTCTCATCCTCTCACTCTTACTATTTATCACGAGAAATAAAGTTTCATTTTACTTCTCTTGTTTTTGACCAATCCATTTTTCATACAATTTATCGTATTCTCCATTCGCTTTCATATCTTTTAATAAACTATTAATCTCTTTCGTTAAATCGTCTGCACCTTTTTGTACTGCAATTCCATACGGTTCATCCGTGAAAATTTTCCCTACAACTTCATAATTAGAATCTTGTTTTGCCATTCCGTAAAGAATCGCATTATCTGTAGTTAAAACATCGCCTTTACCTGCTTTTAACGCTGTAAATGCCTCACTGTAATTTTCAAATTCTAATACWGTYGCTTCTGGTGACTTTTGACGAATATTATTTGTAGAYGTTGAWCCTTTTACAGCTAAYACTTTMACRCCYTKTTTYAYATCATCAATRCTYTTAATATTGCTTCCTTTTTTCACAAGTAACGATTGCCCCGCTTTAAAATATACATCTGAAAAATCCACTTCTTTTTTACGCTCTTCTGTAATTGTCATTGTCGCAATAATGGCATCAATATCACCATTTTTCAGCATCGGAATACGTGTTTTAGACGTTACTTCTTTCAGCTCTAGTTTCTTTTCATCACCAAGAATTTTTTTCGCAAGTGCCTTCGCGATATCAATATCGAATCCTTCTACTTGCCCTGTTGAAGGGTTTTTCAATCCAAATAAATTCGTATCATTTTTCACCCCAACTACTAACTTCCCGCGCTTCTTAATTTGCTCAACAGCTCCGCCTTGCTTCGTATTCGTTTCTTTCGCCTCGTCTTTTTTCCCCCCGCACCCAGCAACAATAAACACGAATAAACATGAGAATACGATTAGGGTAAACAACTTTTTCATCTTAAGCATGAAATTCCTCCTTTAATGATTTAATACCCGGCTTAAAAATAGACGTGCTCTTTCTTGTTCAGGATTTGCAAAAAATTGTGATGGTGTTGTATCTTCGATAATTTGACCGTTATCCATAAATAAAATTCTATCTGCTACCTCACGTGCAAATCCCATCTCATGTGTGACGACGACCATCGTCATTCCTTCTTTAGCCAGCGCTTTCATAACATCAAGCACCTCTCCGATCATCTCTGGATCAAGAGCGGACGTAGGCTCATCAAATAGCATAATTTTCGGTTGCATCGCGAGCCCTCTAGCAATAGCTACCCTTTGCTGTTGACCTCCGGATAATTGATGAGGATATACACCTGCCTTCTCCGGGATTCCTACTTTCTCTAAATAAACCATCGCTGTTTTTTCTGCTTCTTCTTTTGAAGTTTTATTTACTTTAATTGGTGCTAGTGTAATATTTTGCAGAACTGTTTTATGGTTTTATG
>NZ_JBFTMA010000028.1:0-17015 GCF_056396725.1 Bacillus sp. 05T31 | reverse complement strand
AGATAGAAGCAATGGTACACGCTTCTGATGAAACAAATCTTATAACGAATGAATATGAAGTTGCACCGATCATACAGCAGGATTTACTAAAAGGTAAGTTACGTGAATTCGCTGCAGGTGTAGAAGTATTACCGGAATGGGTAAATGTTGCGCGTATTGTATACGGTGAGGGTTTTTATAATGATCTTATGGCCGACAGAGTTACAACGGATTATGAAGCTGTATCAATGCATAATGAAACGAGCGATATTGTTACCAGGGAGCTAAAAGCTACACATGCAGAAGTTGCTTTATCTACTGCAGTTCCAAATATATTACCTGTATCCATTGTCGAAAATGAAACTGGTGATATACAGCAAAAAGAAATACTTCTTCATGCTCCGGCGCAATTCGAATTTGGTACAAAAGAGCGAGAAGTTAAAGTGATTATAGAAGAATTTGATTTGTTCAATGGTATGGGTATACCGGTTTATCTGCCGGATTATGATTTATTTGCTCGTATGCAAAGAGACATTGAAACATCTATTACTACACAATATGAATCAAACCGCTTAGAAGAAATAGAAAACGTGAACCTGCTCCCTTATGAAAATATAGAAAGCGCGTATTTAATTCGTGACATAAATGTAGAGCAAATCAACCTGGATCACTCTATTCGAACAAAGGAACTTGCTGCAGATGTTATTGCAAGTAACGAAGTAAGCAAAAAAATAAATGTACTTGATTCTGAAAGAAATGAATCTGCATCATTTACAAGAACAAAAGAACAGTATGCGAATGTAGATACAACCCACACATTTGAACGTATCGTAGAAACACTTGATTCTGTTTATACCGATCAACCTGCAGTACTTACACATGTAGATGCAATTTCTTCATTCGGATTAAAAGAACACGTACTTATTACCGATGTAAATACTGATGAAGTTGCCAATAAAACAGAAAAAGAATTTCAAGCTAACATAGAAGAGTTT
Organism: Bacillus sp. 05T31; assembly: GCF_056396725.1. Lineage (NCBI taxonomy): Bacteria > Bacillati > Bacillota > Bacilli > Caryophanales > Bacillaceae > Bacillus > Bacillus sp. 05T31. The sequence goes on along the minus strand of NZ_JBFTMA010000028.1, from coordinate 16,041 downwards.
GATTTATTTGAGGGCCTTGGTATTCCCGTATATCTTCCAGAATTCGATTTGTTCGGCCGTGTTCAAAAAGAGCTAGAAACACGTATTGCCTTACTTAATGATTCATCTAAATTATTAAATGTGATGCAAATGAATCTAGATCAAACAATTGAATCTGAAAAAGCAATGAAAGAACATACAACTGCAGTAATTGAAGAAGTAGCTTCTGACATCGTTCCAGTTATTTTAGATGCTGAACATATATCATTAGACGTTTCTTATAAACAGGATACACAACAAGCTCTTATTACAGAGCAAGAAGCTTTTACCGGTATACGTGAATTTGAAGGCGGAATTATCTCTGATACAACACCAGCTGATAAAGAAGTTATAACAGCAGATACAAATATAATTGAAACTGTAGATGCTGCAAGAGAATCTGAACGATATGTAACCGTTAGTGAACATGAATTATTAGAGCGACAGACTAGCATAGAAGCTGTAACTAATGAAGCAGATACATTTTATAGAGAACATGAATTAGAAAGCGTTACAGTGAAATATGAACAGTTTGAACGTACACCAGAAAGAGAATCAGTTCTAGAGGATAATGAACTATTCAAAATGGAGAGAGTGCTAGATACAGAAAAGCCAGATGAATTAATAGTTATCGAAAAAGAAAATGATGATCCGAAGTTATGGCTGCGACATAGCCGCCAATCTTGGTGGACAAATTCAAACTGGAAGAAAACAAGATAAAGAGAAGGTGATGGAATGGCAACACCCCAATTAGGTAATAGTTTACCGAAACCGGAATCTGGATGGAATCGTAAGTATTTCCAACTCGATAACGTTAACACTTTTTTTCAAGGGGTAAGAGATACGAATAAATACCCAAATGCTAATTGGTTTATAGTAGGTGCAAATAATACTCCTTCTTCGGAAGGCTGTTGGATTGCCTTCTCTGATCCCAAAAATACAAATGATGATATATTTTCATTTACATTTACGGGGACAGCTTTTAGAATAATGCAAAAATCTAGTTTGGCACATCGTTACAATATAAAAGTAAGAATAGATGGTGGGAATTGGATTAAAGGCTCATTAATTCCTAATTCTCCATCAATGTTTAGAGTCTGTTTTGAAAAATTAGATTTACCTAGTGGCACTCATAAAGTAGAGGTAACTTATGATGGTTTCATTACTGGTTCAAATGATAAGGATGTTTATACGTTTTTATCTGCTATTGATTACGCAAATTTTAATGCTAAAGTCGGTGATGTATTAAAAGAACCAGAGCCTGGTTGGAAACGGTTTGATGATACGGATAGCAATTTTCAATATTCTGGAGCATGGGACATATCTAAATCAGCTGAAACCTATGGAGGTTCTATACACTTTTGTCGAGAAAACAACAAAATAGTAACTGTACAATTCAATTTTTTCGGGACAGCTTTACGAATTATAGGATTATTATTTTCTGTGTATGATGTAGGTCAAATTTCAATCGATAACATGCCCCCCGAAAACATCTCTTATAAAAATGGTTCCATAAAGCATCAGGCACTAGTTTATGAGAAATTGGATTTAAAAGAAAGTCTTCATACAGTTAAACTATCTGGTCTTAATATAAATTTTGACGCAATTGACATTCTAAACGGAGAGCTAGTTCCTCTTAAACAGGAAAAAACAAAGGTATCCTTATACGAGAAAGAAAGTGGAAAAATATTTGTAGATGATTTTAATACCATAAATCCAAAATGGCTTATGTCGCCATCAAATGCATTTAACAATGCTGTAAAAAAAGGATTCCTTCGTATAAATCATGCTGCAGATAAAGACGTTATGCTATTAATCGATAAGCCACCAGGTAACTTAGCAATCCAAGTTATTGCGGATTATGCTCCTACAAAAGAAGGAGATGAGGGCGGCTTACTGATCTATCAAAATGAAAAGAATAAAGTTGAATTCATTGAATCTTATTCTGCTAATAGCTCTCAAAGCAATAAAGAGTGGATGGCAATATGTAAGGAAGATCAATGGGACTTTTACACAAAGTCAGATACATTTTTTGATTATGCGGATAACGATTCATTAATAGGAAAACGAATAGGCGTTGTTCTAAAAAGAGGAACTGCAGAGGGATTTGTACCGCTAGACATCAATAAAATTATTATGACAACAAGCAATATGTTACGTCTGCGCCAACTATATGAAAATTATAAGGTTGTATTAAAAGATACTGCAGATAATGTCCTGTCTACTAACATTGTAGCTGCAGCTCATACAGGCATTGATATTTTACTGCCTTCTTTAGAGTTTGAGGGAATCATAGAAATATATGATGAAGAAAACGAACTACTGGCAAAGAAACAAGCTACCTTCTATGGTGGGGATATGTATTGTATGGGTTCATCCCTACAAATCAAAATGAATAGCGCAGAATTAAATACAACGGATCCAACGAATTTAGGTTACATGGTTAATAATGAGCGTATTGTAAAAATGACAATCGTAAATGACAACATCGGTGCTGCTACAAATATAAAACTATCCATTCAGCAGTACATGGAGAAAGTCGGTTACACCTGGGCACTTATTTCATTGGATGGTACTAACTATTTGAATGAAATACTGATTGATTCAGTAGCTGCACAAAGCACACGTGATTTTTGGGTAAAGGTTGTGAAGGATACAAATTTCCTAGCATTCGAACCAATTTATTTTAATATTCATCTAAAACATAATTGAGGTGAATACAATATGGGAACTGTAATGAAATTATATAGATATACATCCGAAAGCGAGATTACACCGTCAATCCTTATTGAGAGGAATGTACAAATTACAATTGAACCAGGAAAAACTCTATATACTCCATTGGATGTAGGTTGTAACAAATACGATATTCGCACGATTCAAGTTACAAATGATTCAAACGTTGAAGCAATGCTATTTATGTACGACCAAAAAGAGAATGGGAATCAAATTTATAAAAGCTTATCAGAAAAAAGAACATATGATATTTTAGCCATTCCTTGCGAGGATAAAGATCATACAAACAAGGTCCATCTTTATATAGAAAATAGGGGCGTAGCAAACTCTACTTTTAATGTTTCTATGAAAGCGATACGTTTAAGTTAAGGAGGAACATATAAAATGACAAATAAAATTTGTAAGTTACACAGACTAGAGCGAAGAGAAGTCTTTATGAAGATTATCGATGAAATGAAAAAGGCTGGATGGCAGCAATTAAATGCTGATGCGCCATCAAAAGATAAAATTTATGTCATGTACTCAAGCGGTAACGACGGTATGAAGAACCATTCTTTAGAATTGCGCCCATTCGATTACGTCAGTACAACTTCCAAAGATATTGTAGCAGATAAATATCCATATCATGATATAAGAGATCCTGCTAATTCTGTTACTGATGCAAGCTTTAGATTAATTGAACGATATGATAAAGAGCAGGATGTTACTTTCGGAGGACCTGGTCCTTTCTACCCGTTATGTTTTCATCAAGGGAAAACAACTAGCTCCACTAATGCTAATACTATTAGTAAACCAATTGCTATGGTGGACCTATATTTATACGTTGATAAAGACATTGTTATTTATTGTGTTTACGAAAACGATGATAATCTTCCAGAACGAAAAGGAAAAACTGTAATAGGTTTATTTGGCATTCCAGATGAACTATATCAACAAGAACAATTCAGCCCTATATCTTCCCCTTTTAGTGTCTTAGTGAGCGCTTGTCCAAATTGGTACCCAACTTCAGCACTGGTAGCTGCTAGAAGTAAACTTATATATGATGGATTAAAAAATGTTCCTGTTACTACTTTCATGTGGGATAAAGTATTTTTAAAGGCGCCATCTTTAGAGGGAAATATAATATTCACGTCATTTTTCATGGGAGATAACGTAGATGGATTAAGAGCAAAATTTGATGGTCTTTACACATATAGGGGTTCAAATTTTGTAACTGGCGATATCGTTGAAATTTTTCAAGATGAAGAAGTACAGAAGTATAAGTTATTTAACACCTACTACTCAAGTGTATGGAGTTCATTTCCGGATTACAACATTGCACTACGAGTAGAATAAGGCTGGTGATTTTATGACAATAAAAGGCATAATAATGCAACCGGAAACACTATATAAAACCGCAAAACGTAAACCGCAAATACACCAAGGTTCAAAATTAGAAATCAGTAACATGTATCTTACAGGGGTTAGGCAAGCTTCTATACGGAAAGGAGTTATGTTCAACTTCTCCCGAAATGAAAGCAAAAATTCTGAAAAAGAAGTAATGAAGGCACCACGTACTGAACCACTAGAATACGCGTGGAAGAAAATGAATATGTGATTTTATCGAAATAGAGCGTGCAACAGCAGGCTTTTTTATTTTGGCCAAAATTTGAAAGGAGGTGAGAACTTGGAACGAATTCACGAACTCATCAAGTCATTAAATATAGCCGATGTTATTACAAGTACTCAATTTAAAGCAGGTGCAGTAATAAGTGGTGGATTAGGAACACTAGTTAATTTTATGTATGGAAAGACGAATCTAATTTGGATAGTGATTTTCGGATGGATTATCATGCTGGACTGGATTACTGGTAGTAAAGCTTCAAAGCTGGACGGAACATACAGCAGCCAATATGGAATTGAGGGCATCACGAGAACCGTGGTGCTTTTATCATTACCTGCTCTTGCACATTTCTTTGATATGGCTCTTAAACTACCGGATTTCTTTTTCTTCATGGTAACCGGTGGGCTAATCTATCATATCTTTAATAGTTTTGCTGCAAACTGCGCGAGAATCGGCTGGGATAAATGGATTCCTGCATGGTTATTAGAAAGTGTAGCATCCGAAATCCAGGCGAAAATCCAAAGGTCCGATGCAAGAAAAGAAAAACATAATACCAAATAAAAATATACGCCTTACATAAGGAAAGAGCATTGTCAAAAGACAGTGCTCTTTTTGTTTGGCTAAAAAGGGGAAAATACACAATGAAAAAACCAATTAAACTATTTAGTTCATTATTTATGACTCTATTGCTCTTATTTTCGTTCACTACGGCTTCATTTGCCGATAGAGTACTAATTATCCAAGACTTACCGAAACAAGCGTATCGTAACGGTGTGGGCGCTTATGAAGGCGTTGTAGCACATAGTACAGCAACACCAGAAGCGCCAGCAATTAATATTCAAAAATATGAGTCTCGTACATGGCGCTCTGCCTTTGTACATTATGCAGTAGATTGGGATGAAACAATCCAAATTGCCGATACAAAACATATTGCTTATGGTGCTGGACCAGGAGCGAATAAACGGTTTGCACATGTAGAATTATGTGAAACAAGAGATTACGAKAARTTCAAACGCAGCTATGATAAATATGTKAGGYTACTWGCTAAAATTCTTCGTGATCGTGGGTTATCTGTAGAAAAAGGATTATGGACTCACTACGATGTAACGAAATATCTTGGTGGAACAGATCATGAAGATCCACTTGATTATCTTCGTAGTCACGGTRTTTCWGAAGCTCAATTTAGAGCGGATGTACAACGAGCATACAATAATTCCGATGTGGATGTTTCTGTGCCTGAAAAGCCATTTAAACCAGCAGAAGTTCCAACAGCTGTAACAGATGGTATTGCTTATATTGAGGGATACAACGTTAACTTACGTAAGGGGCCAGATACAAGCTATTCTAAGATTCGTCAGCTAAATAAGCCAGAAGCTTATGTTGTGTGGGATGAAAAGGACGGTTGGTTAAATCTTGGCGATGAACAATGGATTAAGAACGATCCATCTTATGTGAAGTTTAACAAGAAAAGTACAGTGGATTCTTCTATTGTAGGGAAGCGCGTTGTTTCWAAAGTTAACAATCTACGTTTCTATGATGCTCCWTCTTGGCAGGATAAAGATGTTGCTGGTACTTTAGATGCAGGATTAGGATTTACCATTGATGTAAAGGTAACTGTGAATGGAGCGCCACAATACAAAGTACATAACAGCAAGGGTAAAACATACTATGTATCAGCAATTGAAGCCTATGTGTATGTAAAGTAAGAGTTGCAAAAGAGCATCCACTTAAATAATAATTTTTAATTTAAATCAACAAAAGAGACCTCAAATGTGAGGTCTCTTTTGTTGATTATTCTCCATATGTAACTTTCTCTTCACTTACTCCAAGCTAGATAACATGGTTCATTGAAATATCCAATCCTAAAGAAAAATTTTTCTTCAAAAAGTTCTTTTCATGCCCTCAGAATCTAGCAAAGTAGCTATTCAATAAATTTTTTCTCTGAATCCAAAAATTTATAAAACCTATTTAATAAATCTTCCTTCGTAGTTGGGGTGTCTTGGGGCATATAAGTAATAAAACTTGTCATATCTTCAGGATAATCATGTCTATCATAAAACTCTGCAATTCTATTTAATAGTTCATCCTCATCAGTAATCTTTTCTTTTAACTTAGATAAGTAAACGAATCTGAGTTTACTATTCTCATTCTGTAATTCTTCACTATTTTCTTCTAAATTAGGAAAATGGAAATCTTTAATTTCAAACAAAATTTTATCTAAATCACTAGAATCTATTCCCCAAGCTAGTTCATTAACAAAAGCTTCATCATCACCAGCTTCCATAAGTTCCACCGCATAATCAGAAATGACATTCGGTTCAAAATATTTTTTATTTACGCCAGTATAAATAGTTTTCCAATCATACTTAAGACCTTTGTTCTTAAAATCTATTAAATCCATATAATTCTCCTTTTACTTTTTTGGAACTTGATTTGGTTTCCCTGTAACAATACCATTTTCAATAAATCTTCTATGACTTACATTTCCATTTGGTTCAACAATCCACTCAAAGACACCTTTTTTCCCACCGTTGCTTCCTTCTATTTGGAAGAATCTTCTACTAATGCGATCTCCTCCTACTAATGGAAATTCATCAGCAAATCTTGAGTAATTATCAACAATATCAGAAAAGCCATGTTCCTTAGGGACATGAGGAAACTCTTTTACTATGATGGGCTTTCCTTTTTCATCTCTTCCCCAAATAGGTTTTACTTTATCAATCTTTTCTCCACTTCCAACTCGCTTTCCATCAATAACAGGTCCCTCTAATTCCTTAATTACTTTTGGATTATCTCCGCTGGTTTTATTACTAGTATTATCCATCCCCTTAGTAGCATTTTCCTCTTTATCAAGTTTACCATTCTCTTTAACTTTATTAACATGCCCACCAGAAGATGGAGAAGACTCGAATTTTTGAAGAGTATCCTGAGCAATATCAGATCCAGATCGTATACCATTTCCACCAGAGAAAGCATAAGAAACATCTTTTTTAAAAGATTGTAAAATATCGGATGCTTGCTTCAATTCCTTTACTAGCGTTACGCCTTTAGCTAATGTACTTGCTCCACCCGCTCCTTTTGTGACGAGGCCTGCTTTACCTAGTCCCTTATCGAGAATTAGACCGATACCTATTTGTGTTAATCCATAAGTAGTCCATTGTGTACGGCTCTCTGCATCTCCATCTATTATATCTCGTTTCATAGTACTTGAAAATGCATGCCACATATTTTTTGTCGTCTCATCCAAATGTAAAATCGCATATGTAACATTAATAAAAGTTCCTATATCCATATTACTTAAAGTTTCCATGGACTTGATTTCATCTTCAACAGCTTTCCCTGTTCCGATTACAGTACCATTCCACATCTTTTTTACTGTTTCGAACATTGTAACTACATCGTCTACCTTATCGTCCCAAGCCTTTCTAATCGGAGATTTCTCTTCTATCCTACCGCACATTTCTCCATCTTTAATTGAATGGTCAGCTTTTCGGGATATCTCTTCTGTAATCGCTTGGATAGAAGTTGTCCATTCCATATTCAACCCTTGTGTACTAAACGTGCCACTTGCAGGACTAAAACCTTTCCCACTTTGGACTTCAGCAAGACCCGTCGCAATGCTAGCGGCTAATTGAATTGCTGTATTATAGTTATTACTAGATGTTTGGTTGAACTGATACAAATGATCTAATTTTTCTTGAAGCTTGCGCCTCATGGCAATAAAAAGATTCGTCATAGCGTCCATACCCGGGATTGGCATAGCTTGACTGATGGCTTCCATACTTGCCTTCATTCGGTCAATTCCTCGAATTTGTTCTAGTATTTCTTGTTCGATGACATCTGTTGAAGCTACTTGTGATTGAAATTGACTTGGAAAGGCGTCATTCTGACGGATTAATTCTTCACACAAGTAAATGATTCCTTGTGCTAATGGACGAAAGGTTTGTGCAAAGAATGCTTTTGCACTGCTATATGTTTGTCCTTGTAGAACAGTATCAATTGCAAAAGCATCAATCGACTGAATAGCTTGTTCCATACCTTGAATGGTAGCGGTACATACAGCGTTCATGCTTTGTGTTTGCGTATGTACTTCCCCTAGATACATATTCAAACTCATGAATTGACCACCTTTGCTAGATTCTGTTTTTGATAGTAAAGGTCATTTTCTAAGTCAGTAAGATTTCGTTTTTCCTTAAGCAATGTTTCTTTTTGATTTTCCAATTCGAAAGTAAGCTTTCGCTCAATATATTGTGCATCTTGACTCATATTCATAAAAAACAATGACATTTCTCTATCTCTATGCCAAGTTCCTAAAATACGGTCAAACAAACGATGGTTTTGATTTTTCCATACATGAAAATCTTCTTCTACTTGTTCCCGTGTTTGAATCGCAGATTGATTCCGATTCTGTTCTTCAAATACACTTCGTAATTTTTGATTTAATTGATTCATTTGTTTTTCAATATCTTGACTCATCTTTTTCCTCCTACCGTTTTACTTTACGTAGGTTATTACATTAGCGAAAAGTATTTTGAAGTTCGTTATCCATTCCCTCAAACTCGTTAGCTACCGAATGAATATTATCAACCGCTTGTTGAAAAGCAGCAGAAAATTGTTTCGTTAAATCTAAAACTTGTTGATTCGCTTCTTGTGCTTTCGAGTTAACAGATAGCGTTGTACGCGTCGCCTTTGTTATAGAACGACTTGTTGCACTTTGAATCCTGTCAGAAGCTGATCCCATTTTCGTAGCAATTTGTGTTGCTGTTTGTAAATTACTTTGGAATTGTCCCATCGTATAAACCCTTTCTATATTTCTATGAACGTATTAAAGAAGGGGAGTGCCTAGTATGTATGTCCATTATCCTATTGTTCTTTATAGGAACCCTCCTGGGAAAATATTGCAGATATAATTATAACAATAAATGGTTAAAGTTTCCTCAAAAAAATGTATTTTACAACATATGTGTTTGTTATAGTTCTTAATAGGTAATGTAGTATAACGTAGAGGTAAAACACTAATGGGAAAGTAATAAAATGATGCTACTGATTTATATGTACAATTTAGGGAATTAAACAAATCTAATTTCTCATGTTGTTTACATATATAATAGAGGGTAATGAAAAAACTACACATTTTCATTGTTGCTACCATGTTGGCGTCAACCTATTTACGCCATTAATACAGCAAACCACAGCGAAGCAAAGGTTCAATTTAAAAAAGCTGAAAATCTTATCAGTTACATGCATGATGAAATTGAAAAAGCTGAATTCAATTATATGATTGCTATTTTCTACTATCATACTTTGAAACCTATTTTAGCAATCCGATACGCTATGAAGGCAAAAGAAGTATTTGCAATTTGCGAAGGATATGAACTAAAAACTGCTGCATGTCTAAATACTTTAGGAATGGCAAGCATACGACTAAATGAATTCGAAAACGCAGAAGAATATCTCATTTCAGCATTAGATACTTTCAGAAAATGTGATGATGAAATTCTGACTAAACGAGTTAAACATAATTTAGGGCTTTTATATGCAAGTCAAAACATGTCAGAGTTAGCAATTAAGCATTTAGAGGAWTCAYTAGAAAAYAACGCTAAAACKATGTTTCTTTTAGCRAGAGARCATTTYAAGTTAGGTMAYMATSATAWTGCTAATGAATATATTGWRAAKGGCTATAAGATTAGTGACKTATGTTATCGCCACCATTTTGAAATTACTAGGGCATTACATAATAATGCACCACAAGCAGAATTAGAAAAATTAGTTATAGAAGGTATTTCGTATTTTGAAAAAGAAGAATTATATGATTGGGTAAAAGAATATGCWTMTCTTTTAGGTGAGAAATTCTATGATTCAAAAGACCATGAAAAAGCGAGTAAGTATTTGCACGTTGCTTTGGATGCAGACAAAAAGAGYATAGAAAGAAGGGYGCTAAAATGAAAAAAGCAATCYTATTAATGATGATGTTATCCGCTGTTTTTACTTTTGGKMTTACTAATGTAAAAGACGYAYCACAAAATGAAACTATTGAAGTGTTTATGGATCATGGAGAGCATATTTAATTATCTAAAAAAAGAGGGAGCTGCGAGCACTCTCTTTTTTAATTATGAACATATTAATTTAGAAATAACATAAGTAACAGTAGGAATGAAAAATATAAGAGATAATGTTCCATAGTACCAAATACGGTCTGATTTACATTCTTAAATACCAAACCATACATTCTTCTTTACACCCAATGCTTTTAAGGGTGGAGTTCCGGCTATAACGATTGAACCGCTTCTATTTACATCACCGACTACTGCTAATTTTGTATGCATAGGGTCTAATCCCATTTTGATGCAACTTACTGAAGCGTAAAAACTTCATAGAACTACACATAAGATGATTTTATTGGTTAGGATTGAATAGTCATACACTGTGATTGCCCCTTCATAAAAGAGCGTATGTTCTTTTATGAAGGGGGATTTTAAATATAATGTAAAAAGAATCTTTTAAATGGAAAAAATTTTTTCTATTATATTATAATTACTAAATGTTGTTAATTATGATTTTGAAAGCAGTGAAAATAATGGAATTATTTTCAATAAAAGGCATGGATAATTTAGAATATACTATTAAAAATAATGGTAATTTATCCAATCGGTATTACATTGTTAATCTTTATTCCTATAAGAACAATGGGTATCAAGAACCAAAAGAGACTTTAGAATTTGGAAATCGAGATACTGATAAAAATGAATGGATGCATATTGAAATATATCCTGATGAAGTATTTATGCGTATAAATACTTTGGGGGAAGAAAACATAGTAAGAAGATTAATATAAATCGTGATTTGACTAATGAAGCGTTAATTTTAGAAGTTATAGGGATATTTACAAATTACTAGGGATGATTAGTTTGTATCAAACTATTTTACATCAGGATTTAACAGCTATATTTTTTACCCCGTCCTATATTTAGGATGGGGTTATGCGCTAGTTTGAGTTTGATTAAAGAGTAATCAGAACAATTCCAATGTTGTTATCATGTACTTTGTTATTGGTAACTTCAAAGAAATCTACATTCCTATTCACAGCAATGGCTTCACTCAATCCTAATTTCAAATTTGCTACTTCGTTATTAAAGCTAGAATTTTTAAAAGGAGAAATTATTTATGAGTTTCTAAATTAAGCTTAAATTTTAACTGTATTTTCAATTATATATTTATTAATAAGTATATAAAGGATATATGTTATAATATTTTAATTGGAAAATAAAGTTTATTTTAATTCTACAAAATAATATGGAGGAAAAAGAGTGGAAATCGTTAAAGACATTAAACTAATAAGACAATATTTGCAGATGTTGGATGAGAAATGTTCTTGTATATTTCATAATTCACATAGGGTATGTGGAATATATGCTATTTTCAATAAAATAAATGGTAAAGTGTATATTGGAAAAACTACAAAAAAAATATTTCATTATCTTCGTACCGTACGGTTATATGCATTAAGAGAGGGGAGTATGCATAATAAGCAGTTACAAAGCGATTTTAATACTTATGGTGAGGAAAATTTCGAATTTTTTATAATAGATAAATTTGCAATTGTTGATGAGGGTTCAACTATGTATGATGCTTTAAACCAAACTATAAATTATTTAGAGGTTTTCTATATTAGCCAATTAAAGACAAATGAAGCAGCCTTTGGCTATAATATTTTAATTGGAGGGGACAATGATATAACAATAACAGGGATTAATTCATTAGTTTATCAAGAAAAATTAAAGAGAGAACAATGGGTGTATGGAGATCTAGTTGGATCAAAAGAATTGCCATTTGCCATTCCAGATATATATATTCCTAGAAAAAGGCTAAAATGTCCTAATAATCCACCAGGATTGGGCTCTATTATAGGTTCCTATATGAAAAAAGATCGAAAAGCAAATAGTTTCAATCAATACGTTAATATATTCTTGACAATGTATCGTGAAAGAGATTACGTTCAAGCCCACATGCATTTAATCCCATACTTACTGGCCCAGCAAGTGCGAAAGGTATATCCAAACACTCCAATAACTAAAGTGAATGGGACTTGTAAGTCTTGTAAGAAAGAAGTTTCAGAAAATGTTAAAATATATTGTCTTTCATATATAGATAAATTTAAAGGCAATATTTATTGTTATGAACATCAAACCTTTTAATCTTTGAAATAATTATAAGATTTAATATAAATTAAAAGTTTTTTACTAACTTAGCAATACAACATAAAATTTAATAGTAAGTAACCAAGAACCTATATTATCAATTTTTTTGATGTAGGTTCTTTTATTTTAAGTATATATAAAAGAAACTTTTAAATTTACCTAATGTTTGAGATTAGAAATCTACTATTGTGGAGAAGCTATAAAAAAGAGGAATGATTATTATGTCAGATATAAAAAAAATTATTAATAATTATATTACGTGTTTTAGAGAGAAGCAGGGAAAATCAAAAAAACTACTTCGAATTGAACGTTTTGAAAATGATGTTATCATGGCAGCTGGTTGTGCTCGAAAATATAACGAACTAGGAGGTTATAAAAAATTCTACGAAAGTATTATTCAGCTAAAGGGTGAAGGCACGTTGAAAGATTTGGCAAATCCCAGATTAAATGGGAAAAAGCCTAGTCTTCATGAAGCATATTGGATTGTACCTAAGTATGTTGAAAATACATGGGATAAAGCAGCGATGGCAAAGGTAATGAACTATTTAGATTTAAGTTTCTATTTACGAAAAAAAATATATCAGACTGAAGATGAGTGGAAGAATATATTAATACTCTATGAATTTATAAAAAGCAAAGATTCACATAAAGAAATAAATAGAGAGGAGCGCTCATTGATGTTATTTAGGAGTGAAAAATTTCATGATGATATTGAAGCTGAAAAATATTTAGCTTCTTCGGCGGGGAGTCGTTTAATGAATCGGCTTCAATTAAAACCAGCAGACCTTTTGTATAAAGTTGTACATGAGCCATTTCATTATTGGAAGAACGAAGCAGTTCCAGAAAATCATTTACATGAAGTTCTGATTGTGGAAGGTTTATCCACTTTTCAAACTCTTAAAGAGGTATTAATACAACAACTTCCATGGAAGTTTGGACCTATCCCACATTATTTAATTTGGGGAGAAGGATATCGAATAAGTAAGACACTAGAATATTTGAATGATATTATTGGTGATCCTACTCAGCTAACAATACGTTACACAGGTGATATTGATTATGAGGGGTTCAATATCTACTTTGACGCTAAGAGTAAATATAGGGATCTCAACATTTTGCTGGCCTACCCTTTTTATTCTTTTTTAAGTTCATTTTCAAATGAATTTGCAACTAATATATTGACAGAACAAAAAGTAAACAATAAAAATTTATTTCTACTTCAAGACGAGTTTAAGAACTATAAAGAAGTTTTTGAAGTGATTAATAAATTATGGGACGAACGGAGACGTATTGCTCAAGAATGTATAAATTTTGATACTCTTTTTAAGAGGGGGAGTGAATGATGGAAAAGGCTCTAAATTTGTCATTTGATGATTTAGGAGCACGTTTTAAGACCCTAATTCCTGTTTGGATTCTTGGTACGGGAGCTAATTTTGGTAGGTTAAATCATTTTGCTCGTCATGTGTCATTTACCCTCATTGCAGTAATTTTCTATCAAGAATTATTAGATGATCTTAGGCGAACACGAGATGATTTAGTACAGACGGTTTATAAGATGACAGAATTAATGAAGATAGAGTGTGATTTGGATGAAGCAGAGAAGATAGTTGATGCTCTTATGGTTAATGAGGGGAGTTCAAAGCATACTTTTGCTTTCCAAGAACAATTTTTTAATGAGCAAATAATGGAATGGGAGACATTTCGTTTTCAATACCTTGAAGTTGATAGGGATGCGACAAATTTCGAGGAAGGGGTACCGGTTTATAAGTTGTCTGAAGAAGCTCAGGCTCTTTTTTTAAATACAAATGAAGTTCAAAAGCACCTCCCGATTTCAATACAACAGATCTTGATTGAGCTGCTAATTGAAAAAGGAGAGTTGAAGTCGGACTTAAGGATGTTAGATTCGTTGAACCATAGAGTTATGACTCTATCCAAAGAGGAAAAAATTCACAAAGATGAGCTAATAAGGAATCCAAAATCAACCATATATGATCATAAAAATAGATGGGGAAAGCAGTTGAAGGAAGTGGAATCGCAATTTGAGGAAGAGAGCCAAAAATACCGGAAATTAGATGGGATTTTACGCAGAATTGCTGTTTCTCCAGAGCATCAAAATACTTATATGCAATTAACAAAACGACTGACTAAAACTAAAAATAATCATGATAAGTTAGCAAGGTTAGTTATTGAAAATGTCCGATTAGAATTACAGATAAGAAATTCTCATTTTCGAAACATATGGTTAACAAATACTACCTCATTTAGAAAAACGATTTGGGAAGATAGGGCAAAAGTAGTTGGTTTTGTTCATGCTGATGAAATGTTAACTTTGGTGGAATCACTGTTTTCGCCTCAGAAACCCTCCATCTTACCGATGGAATGGGGAATTGAGGAGCATATGGATATAAAAAGTTCTACTTTTGGAGGAACCGCAACTAAGAGAAAAGTTTATCTAGAGCCTATTTCTCTTGATTGGGAATCCATCTTATTATTATGGAAGCCTATATTTGAAGAATTACTGAGGGCAGGAAGTGTTTCCTTGAAATATTTACAACAAATAGATGAATTTACATTGGCAAAGTGGGTGGAAAATCGTGATGCTTTTGATTTCTGGTTAGCTTTTGCCTCAATGGATGAACCTTTTATTATAAGTGAAGAAAATATTCAACAAATAGACAGTGATGATAAAGCATTGTTGCTCTCTAAGTTGATGGAAAAATATCCAGAGCTATCCGTATTAAGGGGTAGACAAATTTTTAATAGCCCAAGTAATGATGCGGTGGTATTACGAAATAAAATTGATGTATCTACTTACATCTTAACCTTGAAGGAGGCGAAGGAAGATGAATATCGCACAAATTGAAAAGGCAGCTTTTGAATTGGTAGCTTGTTTATGGCAGAGGAAATATCTACCGAATGATCATGCATTGGTTCATCCATATATTGAATCTCAAGAAGTTCGAAATTGTGTAAGAAGACTTGCAGATAGCTTTGGATTAAAAGTTGTAAGACAAGATAAACACATGCATATTCTTGTGCAGCCACACAATTCCTTCCATACTAATCCAATCTCTGAATTAAAGCGAACTGTTAAAACTTATGATAATCGAATTAATTTATATATTATGGGAGTAATATGGATGGTTATTTGTTCGGAAGCGGATAACGATATTGATTCTAAAATTAAATGGGAAAATGAAGGCCTTTCTTATGGAGAGATTGAAGAGCTAGTGACTAAAACATTAAATCATTGGTACGAACTTGATGCCGAATCGGATGGAACATTTTCTAAAGACTGGTCCCTCGCGGTGAGTGAAATGCATAAAAAATGGAGGTTGCTTCGCTATCACAAATTAGAAAATGGACGTGTAAGTTATATTAAGGAATCTAAGTTTGGTTTAATAGATGGTGCGGTAAGGGAGCTGGAAAAGGATAAAATGGTATTCATTGAACGCACAGCACAAACTAGTCGGATGACCCCAACAC
>NZ_JBFTMA010000027.1:0-28768 GCF_056396725.1 Bacillus sp. 05T31 | reverse complement strand
GCCTCATACAGCTTCATTAATTCCGTTTCTGATGGGATTTTACATCCTTCTTTTAATTGTTTATTATCAATAGACTTGCTGATTTCTGTATAAATTTGTTCATACTTACTCATCATCTACAATAGCCCCTTGTCACCTTCTAGTTCTATATGTATTATACCACGCTATACTCTTCTGCCAATCTCTCACTTATTTTCCAGTACAAGAAAACTATAGGTAAATATTTAGTCTCTAAAACGTATTTTTATAAATTTTTCTTTTCATTCAAAAAAACATGTAGTATACTAACTTCAAAATCAGAGGAGAAAGGGAGCAAAGAACTATGCTTACTTATACAACTGTAGTTACATTTGCACAAAAACATCATCATCATACTTAACCCTTGAAACCTAGCGGAAAAATTACGCGTAGGTACAAGGGTTATTCCCGTTGTACCTACGCTTTGGCAAAGAGCCATGTAGGTATTTTTTATCTACATGGCTCTTTTTTTATTGCCAAAAATGCTAGTAAAAAATGATGTTTAAGCAAAACTTACTACAAAGGAGTTAACAAAAATGGAAACGAAAAAATGGGGATTATGGATTTTAACAGCTTTTGTTATCGGGAATATGGTTGGCGGTGGCGTATTTATGCTCCCAGCAAATTTAGCACACGTATCAGGTCCAATGGGATCTACACTGGCATGGAGTATTACAGGACTTGGTGTATTTATGATTGCACTCGTATTTGGAAATTTAGCAATTCGTAAACCAGAATTAAAAGCAGGACCACAAAGTTACGCCCAAGCAATGTTTACTTCTCAAAAGACAGGTAAAGTTGCAGGATATTTATCAACATTCTTCCCAGTTTTACAAAGTAAGCAAATTCTCTTTTCAACAAACGGATTTTCATTAGAACTTGGAAAAGCTTTAACCTTCATAGTATGTAGTATGATGCTATGGGGAATTCAATATATTCTTTCTCAAAATATTGATAGAGCCGGAAATATGAACCTTCTTGCAACAATCGCAAAAATCATCGGATTTACAATGTTTATTGTAATCACATTATTCATTTTCAATGCCTCTAATTTCGGGGACGGTCAAACATTTATGAATGAAGCTGGACAACCTATTTCGTTGGGTGGACAAATAAATTCCGCTGCTATTGCAACACTTTGGGCGTTTATCGGTATTGAGTCAGCAGTTATGCTCTCTAACCGTGCAAAATCTCAGCACGATGTTAAGAAAGCTACGATTTTCGGATTAATCATCGCTCTTCTTATTTACATGGCAATTACTCTACTAACAATGGGCGCTCTTCCACAAGACGCTTTAAAAGAGTCTCAAAAACCATTAGTAGATGCATTAAATTTAGCAATTGGTACTAAAGGTGCTTATATAATGGCCTTACTTGCACTCGTATCTTTATTCGGCTCTACTGTAGGATGGATCGTTGTTAGCTCAGAAGTACCTTACCAGGCTGCTAAAAATGGACTTTTCCCTAAGTTTTTCAGTAAAACAAATAAAAAAGGTAGTCCTTCAAAATCATTATTTATTACAAATGTGATGACGCAAATTTTCTTATTCTCAACGATTTCTGGTACTATTTCAGAAGCATATAATTTCGCTATTGTTGTAGCGACATTAGCATATTTAATCCCGTACCTTGTTTCTACCTTGTATCAGTTAAAATTAGTTATTACGGGGGAAACGTATGATATAATGCCGGGATCTCGAATAAAAGATGGAATCATTACTGCATTAGCATTTTTATATTCCATATGGGTTATTAAAACGGGAACTGCTGATTTAAAAACATTCTTCTTAGGCATTGGTTTGTTTGTATTAGGTCTTATTCTTTATCCAGTTTTAATGAAAGATTCACAAAAAAAACAATAAAAAAGAGAAGCTTTTCGCTTCTCTTTTTTTATTAAAAATCAGTTAATAACTTTTCTTTTAGTTCCCCTATATCTAACGGTTTCGCATAATAAAAACCTTGTACAAAGTCGCAACTCATTGATTTTAATAAACTTTCTTGTTCTACCGTTTCTACCCCTTCAGCAACCACTAATAAATTTAAACTATGGGCGATTTCAATAACCGATTTTACAATCGTTCGCTCTGGTTGTGCATGATCATAATGAAACTCACGAATAAAATTACGATCAATTTTCACAATATCAAGTGGTAGTTGTTTTAAATAATATAATGAGGAATACCCTGTTCCGAAATCGTCTAAAGCGATTAAAATTCCCATACTTCTTAATTCTTGTAATGTAGCAATAATATAATCAAAATGACGTACAGCTATACTTTCTGTTATTTCTAATATTAAACGATTTGGCGGAAACCCTGTTCGCTTCAATATACTACGAACAGATAAAATAAATCGCTTTTGCATCAATTGTTGTATTGATAAATTAACAGATAACTTCAGTCCCTCTTGATAATCTGGTAAAGTTTTAAACAGTCGACATGACTTTTCTAGTACCCAGTCTCCTAGTTTTATAATAAGTCCACACTCTTCAGCTACAGGGATAAATTCACTTGGTGAAATAGGACCTTCTTCTGTCTTACAGCGTACTAAAGCCTCAATACCAGTACATTTCTTTGTTTTCAAATCAATAATGGGTTGTAATGCCACTTTTAATTCTTCGTCACGAATCGCTTTTTGCAAAGCAAATTCTATTTTCATTCTACGGTTTATTTTCGCACGTAATTCATCTGTAAAGAAGCACGCCGCATTTCTTCCTTGCTCTTTCGCACTATACATGGCTAAATCCGAATTTTTTAATAACGTTTCAACGTCTTTTCCATCTTGCGGATAGGAACAAAGTCCTAGACTAGCTGAAATATATACTTCATGACCTTCAAGCATAAATGGCGCTTGAAAGCATGATAACACGGATGTCGCTAACTGCCTCATCTCATCATGTGTATGAGTTTTTGTTAACAGCACAAATTCGTCGCCACCAAGCCTAGCCAGAACATCTTTCTCTCCTAGCACATAATGCAACCGTGAAGCAACTTCGCTTAAAAGTAAATCTCCTATCATATGACCTAACGTATCATTCACTAATTTAAAACGATCTAAATCAAAGTAAATCATGCCAAACTCTATTTTCTCTGCAATCATCTTATTTACAGTCGTAATTAACTGTAAACGGTTCGGTAAACTTGTTAACGCATCATGATAAGCAAGTTMCCTATAACGACTTTCGCTTAATCGTAATCTTTGTTCTGCTTCTTTCCTACTACTTATATCATTTCGAATTGCAATAAATTGATAAGGTTCTCCCTTTTCATTTAAAAATGGAACAATTGTTGTTTTAACCCAATAATACGTACCATCTTTTGCTTGATTTCGAATTTCCCCTGTCCAGACTTTTCCACTCAAAATACGCTTCCATAGGATTTGAAAAAATGCTTTCGGATGATATCCAGAATTTAAAATACGGTGATCTTTTCCTATTAACTCTTCTCTTTTATATTTTGAGATTTTACAAAATTTATCATTCACATATGTAATAAGACCATTTCGGTCTGTAATAGCAACAATTGAAGACTCATCTAATGCTAATTTTAAATCTTGCAATGAAGAGTCATATAATGCATGACCTCTTTGTTCTAGCATGCGCACCTCTCCTTGCTTCCTATCTGACTAAAACACAACTCGTTTCTCTTCATAGAAATAGAGATATTTCATTTTCTAACAATACGCCTTTACATAAAATGAAACTTTAATCAGTGGGGGGGGTTGTCCATCCCCCACTGATTATTAGCCTTCACCAATCGGGCTTTTATCTCCCACCTAACTTCCTCACATTCACCGAATTTTGAGGTGGGAGTCTTACTACCCGTTAATGCGGGATAAATCACAATTTTTTTCTAAATAGGCCGATTAAAATAACATAATATTATTTATAAAAAAAAGCAATATGGTGCTGTTTTAATTATAGTAGAAGCTTCTCATCTCTCTACTTATCTAAGCTTATTATACAGTATTCTCTTACATTCTTTGAATTTGTAAAGTGACAATTTCATCACTATTAGCCTCTGCTCCCTACTAATACGACCTCACACCTAACCTCTTTTATTTCATTAAATGTTAAGATGTAAATCTAACTGCCGATACATAATGAAATAGAGATTAATATACAAAATGCAACGATTCACGAATAATAATATAAAGTGAAACTTTAATCAGTGGGGGTTTTGTTCATCCCAACTGATCACCAATCGGGCTTTTACGGGTAGCAGGGCTTCCACCTAACTTCTTTGTTCCAGCTGAATTTTGAGGTGGGGGTTTTACTGCCCACAAATAGCGGGATAAAGCCAAAATTTGCATTTAACATATTGAATTATAATAACAAAATATTAACATATTTTCACCTTGTTTTTGGAAATATTTTATAAATAAATTATTAAACTCAAAAAGAGGATATCCTCTTTTTAAGTTTAATACTGATATGGTATTTGCTGATAACCCGGGTATGGCATTGGATATGGTGCTGGGTATGTTACTGGGTACGGTGCTGGATAGTAGCCTCCACCTGCCGCACCCGTTAATGCGCCAGCTGTAAGCCCACCTAACATGCCTCCAGCAAAACTTCCTGGGAAAAATCCTCCGCCCCACGAGCCGCCACCCCAGCCCCATCCACCACCGTGATGATGATGATGATCATAATGATTGTGTCCTCCATGGTGATTATGCCCGCCATTATGATGGTGTCCTCCATGATTATGACGATAATACAATCCGTTATTTTCTATATAATTCATTATTTCCCTCTCCTTTCCATTTTCTCACCTTAATAAGAATCCGCGTAATATGGATAACCATATCCTGTGCTTCATAATGTACCTGCTACAAATCCAGGAAAGAAACCTCATTCCCTTTCCTATATAAGGGGCAAGGTTTTTGTCCCCCCTACACTGATCATTAACCAGCAAATAGCGGGATAACAACGTAACAATATACTGTATGTAGGACAAATGCGGAAAGTATAGGACAAATGTCTATATTTTGTAAAAAAAACAAAACACTTTATAATAAGGATGTCAGATTATATCTGCTATTTAAGAAGTCTATATTTAAGAAAGATTAGAGGAATTATATAGAAATGAAGAAACCTATCGTTCAATTATTATTAATATTTACAATCGTATCTATCGTTCTTTTCCTATTAAATACATCCGTTATTTCGTTATATACGTTTGTCGGTGCTCTATGGTCCATCACAATCGTAGGAATTTCATTCGTTATTTTTATAGAAAATAGATCTCCCCAAAGTACTTTAGCGTGGTTTTTAGTATTAGCACTTCTTCCTGTTGTAGGTGTACTTTTATACTCTATTTTCGGGCGTAGCCGTTGGAGAAGAAAAAAACATCTTCATCGTTCAGAAGAACAAAGAAARTTATTCCGCGAAATATTAGAAGGAAGACGACTAGAATTATCACTCACAGTCCCATTACATGAACGTTCTATACATTTAACAGAAGTCGTACAAAAATTCGGAGGCGGGCCTGCCGCAGATAGAACGACAACAAAACTTTTAACAAACGGTGATCAAACCTTTTCAGAAATTTTGAACGCAATCGAGAATGCAAAACATCACATACATATTCAATACTATATTTATAAATCTGATGAGATTGGTACAAAAGTACGAGATGCTTTAATACAAAAAGCAAAAGATGGTGTTATTGTACGCTTCCTTTATGATGGACTCGGAAGTAATACGTTAAGACGACGATTTTTACAACCTATGAAAAAAGCTGGAATTGAAATTGTCGAATTTGACCCTATTTTTTCAGCTTGGTTACTCGAGACAGTTAATTATCGTAATCACCGTAAAATCGTCATTGTAGATGGAGAAATTGGTTTTACCGGAGGGCTCAACGTCGGTGATGAATATCTTGGTCGCTCAAAAAAATTCCCTGTTTGGCGTGATAGTCATTTAAAAATAGAAGGAAAAGCATTGTATAAATTACAAGCCATCTTTCTAGAAGATTGGCTTTATGCGTCTAGTGGATTGAATACTTATTCTTGGGATCAATTTATGAATAGACACTACTTCCCAGGAAAAGAAATTCCGGATGCAGAAGGTGCGGTGCAAATTGTAGCAAGTGGGCCAAGCTCAGATGATAAAAGTATTCGTAATACATTACTAGCTGTTATGGGCTCAGCCAAAAAATCTATTTGGATCGCTACACCATACTTTATTCCGGATCAAGAAACTTTAACATTATTACGCTTAAGTGCAATATCTGGCATAGATGTACGCATTTTATATCCTGGTAAGAGTGATAGTATTATTAGCGATCAAGCATCTCAATCCTATTTCACTCCACTTTTAAAAGCTGGTGCTTCTATTTACAGTTATAAAGATGGATTTATGCACGCAAAGATTGTACTCGTTGACGATAAAATTGCAACAATCGGAACAGCAAATATGGATGTACGTAGCTTTGAATTGAATTATGAAATTATTAGCGTACTATATGAATCAGAAACCGTTCATGATATTAAACATGATTTTGAAGAAGACTTTAAACACTCCACTGAAATTAAATGGAACTCGTTCCAAAAAAGAAGTATCAAAAAAAGAATATTAGAGTCCTTTATGCGACTCATTTCTCCTTTACTATAAGCAATCAATGTGATATTGATTGCTTTTTCTTTTATATTTCCCCCTTCTCCTTTTCTTTGCATACCATATTAAAACAAGTTATCATAAGATGTATTACTTTATGAAAATAATGTTAGGTGGGAAATACATGTTAGAACAATTTCATATACATTCTGATTTAAAACAGCAGCTTTCTACAATTCACGAAAAGAATAAACAAGAAGCTGGTGAAAATGCACATTTAATTGGCAAGAAAATATATAAAGCATCTGATAACAGCATTATTGAAGATGCCATTACAGCACTTTTACTTGGTAAAAACATTCTATTAAAAGGGCCAACTGGTAGTGGTAAAACCGTACTAGCAGAAACTCTTTCTTCTTTATTCCAAAAACCAATGCATAGCATTAACTGTTCTGTCGATTTAGATGTGGAAGGTATTTTAGGATACAACACATTACAAACGAAAGACGGCGCATCTGAAGTTACGTTCGTTAACGGTCCTCTTATGAAGGCAATGAAAAACGGTCATTTCCTTTATATTGATGAAATCAATATGGCAAAACCTGAAACGTTACCACTTCTTCATGGTGCGTTAGATTACCGTAAAATGATTACAAACCCATTTACACAAGAGGTTGTATACGGTGATGACGAATATCGCGTAATTGCTGCGATTAACGAAGGTTATGTTGGGACAAGTGAACTAAACGAAGCGTTAAAAAACCGTTTCGTTATTATTGARGTTCCTTACATTCAAGGTGATACATTAAAAGAACTATTACTATCTGAATCAAAATTAAATGATGTTGCAACAATTGAAAAGTTCGTTGCATTCGCAAGCGATCTTATGCCTTTAGCTCGTGATGGGCGCGTAAGTGAAGAAGCMGCTAGTATTCGTGGCATTATCGATGCATGTGATTTAGGTGTATATATTCCTGTTATGCGTGCAATTGAACGTAGTATTATCGCAAAATTAAACGATGAAACAGAACAAATGACTGTCCGTGAATTAGCAGAAAGTTATTTCTTTGAGGGATAATTCATGAGACAAATTTTTAGTGACAAAAAAATTGATGCGTCGCTGTTTCTACAAATGGAAAACTTAATGTATGCTCTTCTAAAAGAAGACGATGCCTATCTTGAGTATGGCTATAAAGCATACTACGACGAAATTGAAAAAAAGGTTGTCATTAGTCACTTTTGGGATGATCGAAAAGAAGAGGATACAGTAATCGGATTAAAAAGCGAAGTGTTCTTAAAGGCACTTGGTAATAAACATTACTCGGACATGACTTTAATTCGTTCTTATGCGATTGAGTTACAAGAATCGCCTCTAAAAAAGTTTTTAACACAATTATTTGTTCTATTAGAAGATTTACGTGTTGAGGAAATCGTCAAAAATTTACGTCCTGGCACAAAACATATTTTTAAACGCCGAAAAGAAATGTATCGCAATTACTTTGGCTCACAAAATGAAATAAATCGTGTTCGTAACTATCACGGTGATCGTCTATTTTGTCTATGCTATCTTTCATTAACGAGTGATAAATATGAAATGTTTAATAATGAATATTTCGAGCAAATTGAATCAATTTTGCATGAAACATTCCAAGCTCGTAATACGGAAGATATTATGTATATTGTTGAGAAAATTCGCTATCGTTTAGAAGGACTTCTTGAAAGTGATATGCTTAATAATTATTTCGGACATGCACCGCTTTATTTATCTGTKATTRCAGATGAGAAAGACAGTCGCGCTGAAAAATTAGCAAATGATGATACGCAGCTCCTAGATGACGAYGATAACAAAAACAAAATGGATGAAAGCTTCTCGACATGGCACCGTGAAAATAAAAACAATGAAAACGAGAACTTTTTACGCTTTGRTTTAGAAAGCGGAACAAAAACAAATATGATGGGTGATACTGCTCGTGAATCAGAAGATGGTGACCAAGCACTTGGTTCTGTACAAGGTACTTCCCAAAAAAGTACACAATCTAACTTTGATGGTGCTGATACAGAGGAAGCAAGAGCGTCTCATGCTTCTAGCCAAAACGACGGTGCATACGGCAAGTATAATGTGGGAGCTTCTCATACATTTAAAGAAGCTCGCAAATCGAATCCTGATGAGAAAAAAGATTACCAAGCCATCAAATCAGTCGTTAATAAAGATGTAAAAGAATTAAAGAAAATTATCGAAAAAACAATTGAAAACAAAACGAATGCAAACAGTGATAAATATTACGGAAGGCTTCGTAAGAAATTCCTTCGTATTTATACTGAAAAACAGCCGCGTATGTTTTATAAAAAAGGACAAGAATCACAAGAGCTCGACGTTGCATTCCAACTATTAGTGGACTGCTCTGGTTCTATGTATAACAAAATGGAAGAAACGAAGAAGAGTGTGGTCCTATTCCATGAAGCTTTAAAATCTTTAAAAATTCCGCACGCTATTAGTGGATTTTGGGAAGATGCTTCTAGTGCTAAACCTGAAGATAAACCGAACGTTATCCATGAAGTTGTTACGTATAAAAACTCAACGTTACCAAACGTCGGTCCAGAAATTATGCAACTTCGCGAAGAAGAAGATAACCGCGACGGGTATATTATTCGTATCGTTTCCGAAAAGCTTGCGAAAAGACCAGAAAAACATAAATTCTTACTTGTCTTTACAGACGGTGAACCTTCTGCACTAGACTATCAACAAGACGGAATTTTAGATACGCACGAAGCAGTCAAACTTGCTCGCAAAAGTGGTATGGAAGTAATCGGCATCTTTATCGAAGAAGGCGAAGCGAAAGAAGCGACTTATCAACTAATGAAAAACATTTATAACCATCACTTCTTAGTTGCAAATCATGCTGAAGATTTACGCCTGAAGATTAAACCATTGTTGAAGAAACTATTACTGAAGACGATTGAATAGAAAAACAGGAGCCACGAGGCTCCTGTTTTTCTTCGTTAACTTACTTTGTTTCTGGTTGAAACTTGTATGGAATGGAAACTTCTAATAATAATTCGAACCCTCCATCGTAGTATGGGAATCGCTCATTCGCGATTTTTCTATCTACCCACTCGATTGCGGAAATTTCTCCTCCATCTTCTGCACGAAGTTCACCTGTTACTACATTTGCTCGGAATGTAAAAAATAATGCATGATGTCCTTTCTCTTCAAAAAACTTCTCATTTAATGCGACAAGTCCACTGAGTGCGGCAGTTAAACCTGTCTCTTCTTTCACTTCTCTTACTAGTGCTTCCTCTAATATTTCACCTTTTTCAACAGCCCCGCCTGGCAATGACCAAACGTTTTGTTCTATATTATGTACCATTAATATTTTATCTTTTTCGCTATCGTGTATTAATGCATATACAACATCAACTCTTTGCATGTTGCTTTTCTCCCTTCCTAAAATAATTAAGAGCCAATTCCTAAGAATCGGCTCTTCYTATTAATTCATTACTAACTCAGATGCGAGCTTTTTTTTTAACTTAGCCAGCATATCAGTTGTCATTCTGTCTAAATCATATTCTGCTTTAAAGCCCCACTCTTTCATTGCTGCTGTTGCATCAATAGAGTTCGGCCAGCTATCAGCGATTGTTTGACGAGCTGGATCTACTGCGTAATCCATTGTAAAGTTCGGAATGTGTTTACGGATTGATGCTGCAATTTGCTCTGGTTCAAAGCTCATTGCTGTAATGTTAAAAGCATTTCTATGAACTAGTTTATTTGGATCAGCTTCCATTAATGAGATGATTGCTTGTAAAGCATCTGGCATATACATCATGTCCATGTATGTTCCTTCTGCAATGTATGAGGTGTATGTACCTTTTTTAATCGCCTCATAATAAATTTCAACTGCATAGTCAGTTGTTCCGCCTCCTGGAGGAGCTACGTAAGAAATTAAGCCTGGGAAACGTACACCGCGCGTATCAACGCCAAACTTTTGATGATAATAATCACATAGTAATTCTCCTGCTACTTTGTTTACCCCATACATCGTAGTAGGACGCTGAATTGTATCTTGTGGTGTATTATCTTTTGGCGTTGATGGACCAAATGCACCGATAGAACTTGGCGTGAAAAACTTACAGTTTAATTCACGTGCTGCTTCTAATGCATTTACAAGTCCGCCCATATTTAAATTCCAAGCAAATAACGGATTTTTTTCTGCAGTTGCTGAAAGTAAAGCCGCTAAATGAATAATTGTATCTACTTCATTACGCTTTGCAATATCATGTAATTTTTGTCCATCCGTTACATCYAACGTTTCAAATGGACCAGACGTTACTACTTCACTGTCTGTTTCACGAATATCTGTTGCAATAACATTTGATGCGCCGTATACATCACGAAGTTTCATTACTAGTTCAGAACCAATTTGCCCTAAAGAACCGGTTACTAGAATTTTTTTCATTTTTCCCACTCCCCATTTGCAAGCTATTCAAAAGATGTCGTTACTTAAATGATACCCATTTCTTTCCCTACTTTTTCATACTTACGAATTGCTTCATCTAGCATTTCTTTCGTATGAGCTGCTGTAGGCATATTACGAACGCGTCCCATTCCTTTTGCTACGGTTGGGAATACGATAGATTTTGCGTAAACGCCTTCTTCATTTAGACGTTTACTAAATTCTTGTGTTAATACTTCATCACCAATAATACAAGGTGTAATTGGTGTTTCACTTTCTCCAATGTTAAAGCCAAGTTCTTTTAACCCTTGTTTTAAATAGCGACCATTTTCCCATAAACGATCGTGTAACTCTGTGCTTTCCATTAGAATTTCAATTGATCTCATACAAGCAGCTGCATCAGCTGGTGTTAAAGCTGTTGAGAATAAGAATGGACGTGAACGCACTTTTAACCAATCGATTAAGTTTTGTTTCCCAGCTACATATCCACCAATTACCCCAATTGCTTTTGATAATGTACCAATTTGGAAATCAACTTTATCAGAAAGGCCGAAATGTTTTACAGTACCTGCACCTTTGCCAAGTACACCTGAACCGTGTGCATCATCTACATATGTCATTAAATCCAGCTCTTCTGCAATTTCAACAATCTCTGGTAATTTTGCAATATCTCCATCCATTGAGAAAACACCGTCTGTAATAACCATTAATTTATTATAAAGACCTGATTCTTTTGCCTCGATTGCTTTTTTGCGTAAATCTTCCATATCAGAATGCTTATAAACGATGATTTTCGCTCTTGATAGACGACTACCATCAATAATAGATGCATGGTTTAATTCATCTGAAAGAATCGCATCATTTTTATCCATAACAGCTGAAATCGCTGCCATATTACAGTTAAATCCTGATTGATAAGCAATTGCTGCTTCTGTATGTTTAAACTTTGCAATTGTTTCTTCTAATTTAATATGCAAATCTAAAGTACCGTTAATTGTACGAACAGCTCCTGCTCCAACGCCGTACTTATGAATTGCACCAATTGCTGCTTCTTGTAAGCGATTATCAGTCGCTAATCCAAGGTAGTTGTTTGAAGATAAGTTAATATATTCTTTTCCGCCAATTGTAATAATCGGTCCATTTGGACTTTCAAGCGGATCAATTACGTTATAAAGCCCCTTTGATTTTAAATCCTCTAAATTTTCTTCTAAAAAGTTTGCAAGTGTTTTACTAGACATCGTGAAGCCTCCCATCGTTCATGTAAGCGGATTATTATCTTAATAGTTCTAATAATCCCTCTACTAGCTTAACACGTTTTCAGAATTTATTATAGAAAAATAGTTTAAAGAAACCGCTTACATTTTTAGATTATATATGATTCATTACAAGAAATCTATCATTTACTTTTCATATTTGATAGAATTAAAAAAATATTTAGGAGGCTTTTAAAATGGCATTTACTGAATCTGATGTATATAATAACGAATCGTTTTTAGAGCAATATATGCAGCGAAGATATCGAGAAAATAGTCCAAACGAATCCCTTGAAAAACCAGCATTCTTTCAGCTCATTGGCAATGTATCAGGAAAACAAATCCTCGATTTAGGTTGTGGTGATGCTAAATTCGGCGAAGAATTATTAGAACATGGATGCCACTCTTACACTGGTATTGAAGGCTCCGAGCTTATGTATGAAAAAGCTAAAAAACAACTAGAAAATAAAAATGGCACCGTTCATTTTTTAAACCTCAAAGACTACACATACCCTCCTTCTACTTTTGATTTAGTAACATCTAGACTCGCCTTACATTATATTGAACATCTTCCTATCATTTTTCAAAATGTGTACGAAGCTTTAAAAACAAATGGAACCTTTACTTTTAGTGTTCAACATCCCGTTATTACTTCTTCATTTGAAAGCTTGCAAACGAGCGGAAAAAGAACGCGCTGGCTCGTCGATGATTATTTTAAAATGGGAAAACGCGTTGAGCCTTGGATTGATCAAGAAGTTATTAAATATCATCGTACAACGGAAGAATATTTTACATTATTACAACAAGCCGGATTTACGATTACAAGCTTAAAAGAAGCTACACCAAATCGAAACTGTTTTCAAGATGAAGAAGAATATGAACGACGTTTACGTATTCCCCTTTTTCTATTATTTTCTTGCCGAAAATAAAGTGAAACTTTAATCAGTGGGGGATGTTCATCCCCCACTGATTATTAGCCCTCACCAATCGGGCTTTTACGGGCAGTTGATCCCCCAACCAGCTTCTTTGCTTTCGCTGAATTTTGAGATGGGGATCTTACTGCCCTCAAATAGCGGGGTAAAAAAGACGATGAATCCTCATCGTCTTTTTTCGTTATCTCATCGCCTGAACAGCCTCTTTAAGTACACGTCTTCCTCTTCCATGCGGGATACAGAGCGGTGTCCCAAATAACGGATCAGCGCTTATTTGACACTCCATACGGAATACATCCCGAACTAACTTCTGGTCAATAACTTCTTCTGGTTTACCTTGCGCATATATTTGTTTATCTTGAATAGCCACAATRTTGTCTGCATAACGACATGCCAAATTTAAATCGTGCAATACCATAACAATCGTTCTTTGCTCTGTTTCATTTAATTCGAATAATAAATCTAACACTTCAATTTGGTGCGTCATATCTAAATATGTAGTCGGCTCATCAAGCAAAATAATATCTGTATCTTGTGCAAGGGTCATTGCAATCCAAGCACGTTGACGTTGTCCACCTGAAAGGGCATGAACATCACGCTCAGCAAATTCTGTCATACCCGTTGCAGCAAGCGCTTTTTGTACCATTTCCTCATCTTTTTCGGACCATTGCTTCAGCCATGTTTGATATGGATAACGTCCTTGCTTTACAAGTTGCAATACTGTAAGTCCTTCTGGAGCTTGTGGCCCTTGCGGTAAAATTGCCATTTGGCGAGCAATTTGCTTCGTTTGCATACTTTGAATTGCTTGATTATCTAACAAAATGTCACCGGTTGTTGGCTTTAATAATCTAGCTAGTGAACGTAATAAAGTTGATTTCCCACAACCGTTAGAGCCGATGAAGATTGTAATTTCCCCTTTTGGAATTTCTAAATTCAGCTCATCAACAATAATCGTTTCACCATACGACAGCGTCAAGCGTTTCGTCTCCAATGCTTTTTGCATATTCATCTCCCTTTATGAATTCCGACTTTTATAAAGTAAATAAATAAAATAAGGTGCACCAATTGCTGATGTAAATACCCCTGCTGGAATTTTGAGTAGAGTAAAGAATGTATACGGCAAGTACCCAATCTACATCCACAATTAACGCCTTAGCAGACGCACCTTGTGAATAATAATCTGTTCATTAAAATAAAAAAATACATCTAAAGCTTATTTTCAATTCATATTAATATACACGAAAATAACACTTACAAAATACAAATAAAAACTGCAATGATTCAAAAAATAAACTAATCCATTTTGCTTCATTTTTTATAATATACAGCACTTTTCTTTCAATATAATGATACGTTTTTAGTGTATTTCAACTTAATTCTCATTGTCAATGATAATGAGAATTACTTTCATTTATTCCTATTATAAATTAACGCTTTACTATCACACTCTCAATTGAACAAATATCCTCAACGTGGAGGGAATGACATAATACAGGAAAAACTTTAATCAGTTAGGCGTTTACGGACAGCCCGACTCCCACAAATAGCGGGATAAAGCTCATGTAAAAGGAATCGTTTACAGTATTTGTATTCCCCCTTCTTCTAAGTGCCTATGGAAGGTGAAATAGCAATGAAGAAACGACAAAAGAAGGCATTACAAAGTTGATGATTTTAATTGGAATACAGCTAGACGACATTGAAAAACGCTTTGTTAAATAATTTCATTCTAACCAGCTCCCTCTTTTATGGAGCTGGTTTTTTCATTTCACTGAAGTGTCACATTATTTCATTTTGTATTTTTATTCCCGATATGTTATATTATAAAAGTAAATATAGTATATTTTCTCTATATCAGAATAAATATTTTAATCTAAATTTTCTGATTTATCACTATTTTACTTTATTTTAGAATTCAATTACTACATTTGAAAACGCTTATTATCTTGTTTTCAGGGGAAAATACAATAACGGTTGAAGAAAAATAGATTTTTTCATAAATTTTCTTGCTATTTCCATATAATTCTATTGACTTCTAAATATTTTGTGAATTAAAATAATTACATAAATATCCGTTATACAGGATTAGGGGGAAACAAAAATGGATACAGCTTTAAAATTAGACAAAGCTGGAGAACAACAATCACCAAAAAAACATCCACCAGGATTATATTTGTTGTTCTTAACAGAAATGTGGGAAAGATTTAGTTATTATGGAATGCGTGGCCTTTTAGTTCTTTATTTAACAACTGCTGCCGTTAGTGGCGGGTTAGGATTTGATAAGGCAGTCGCAGTGCAATTATATGGTACTTTTACAGCGGCAGTATATTTCATGCCAATTATAGGCGGATGGCTAACGGATCATTATATTACAAGACGTCATGCCATTACTCTCGGCGGAATTATTATGGCAATCGGTAACTTTGTACTCTTCTCAATGAATACAAAAACAGGGCTATTCCTTGGATTAATACTATTAGTTATTGGTAATGGATTCTTCAAACCAAATATTTCTACACTGTTAGGTGAATTGTATGGCGAAAATGATTCACGTCGTGACAGTGCATTTACTATCTTCTATATGGGTATTAACGTAGGTGCTTTCTTCGCTCCACTTATTTGTGGATTTTTAGCAGAAGATTTCTTTAAAACAAGTGCTGATGGCGTTATTGTTATGGGATATAAATACGGATTCTTAGCAGCTTGTATCGGTATGATTATTGGACAAATTGTTTTCAACTTATTAGCTCCTCGCTACCTTGGTAAAGCAGGAACAACAGTTGTCGGTAAAAGATCAAAAGATCAGCCTGTAGTCGAAAAGAAACCTTTAACAAAACAAGAGAAAAATCGTACTTGGGCAATTGTAATTTTAACTTGTTTCGTAGTATTCTTCTGGGCAGGATTTGAACAAGCTGGTAGTTCTCTAACAGGTATGATTTTACTAGGTATAGGTTATCTTGTTTTAACATTAGCAGTTCTAAAAACTGGAAGTAGTGAAGCAGATATAACTGTAAAAGCGAATTTATTATTCATCGTTATCACTTATCTCTTCCATACAATTGGTGAGCTATTCTTATCACCAATCGGTCTATCAATGGTAAGTGCAATCGCTCCTGTAAAATTAGCATCATTACTAATGGGGGTATGGTTAGCTGGTACGGGTATGGCTAACTGGTTAGCAGGTAAACTTGCTTCCTTTACACAATCATTAGGATACCTTGAAGTATTTGCAAGTATCGGTATTATCGTTATCATCTTAGGCTTTGTACTTCTTCTCTTCTCTAAAAAAGTTGCAAGTATGATGGAATAATACACAAAAAGACGCTTCTACAATTAGAAGCGTCTTTTCTATTACATCTCTTCTAAAGCCGTCACATCCACGTGAACGCTCTCTCCTGGATTGGATACGTCATACACTTGAGCACTACCCTTCTGCTCATCACAGCTCTCAATCCATACGGGGACTCCCTCATATGTAACATCAATTCTACTTGAAGAAGATATTATCTGTTTCACACGTTTTACATCCATTATATTATTCCTCCTTTGGCTTACAACACTCCTTTCTATCTTTTCATATCCCTTCAGAATATATTCCGTCAATTTAGCACTTCAACCGATAGTTTGTTTCTTTCTCACACGCTAATATATACACTCTCAAATCTTCCTATTATTAGATTCTTTCCAAATAAAAAAAGACGTATATTTCACACGTCTTCTTTCCATAATATTCAAAAATTAAGAAAATAATGTTTTTACTACTTCACTTACTTTATCGTTATGAATTTGATAGTACACTTCTAACCCGCGTCTCTCAAAGCGTACTACTTTATTTTGTTTTAATTTCGTTAAATGCTGCGAAACAGTTGATTGCGGAATTTCTAATACCTCTTGTAATTGTGTTACATTACATGTTCCACGCTGCATCAGTTCCATTACTAAACGTAGACGAAGTGGATGAGCTAATGCTCTTAACATCTGTACGTCTTCTTCTGAAATACGACAGTCAAATTGGTTTTGGTTCATAAAATTCCCCTCATTTTCATTTTTTATTTTCTTTTTATTTATTTATATATCTGTTCTTATATTTCCTGTTACGACATAACTTTATCAACCTATAATGCTGAGAAAATTTTCCGACTTTTATCAGCACACAGTTCAAGAAAAAATCCCACCTGATTTTGAATATTATACTATATGATACAATAAAAAAGCAAAACAAAGGGCTAGCAATACTTTGCTTACAAACGTTGTTTTATCAGGCTTTTTGTTATATTTTCACCTTACTGAAATGTACAGTAATGATATTGTAAAATATCGTCCATAATTGATAACCTATCGTAAAGTAATTTGACCATATTTAACCACTTTGTTACGATAAAAAGGAAATTTAAGTAAGGAGGATGATGTAATATTAAAAAATGGTTTATTTTTGCGTTAATTAGCATTGCGGTTGGCTGGACTATTATCGATCACTTCCTATTAGACAACAAAGAAGATATAGCTTCAAAATCAAACACCCCCATTGGAACTGAAGTTGGCAATGTTGCCCGCAATTTCCTTCTAGAAACAACCACTGGTCAAGAAGTTAGCCTTACAGACTATAAAGGAAAAAAAGTAATATTGAATTTTTGGGCAAGCTGGTGTGGTCCATGCAAAATAGAAATGCCTGATATGGAAAAGTTTTATCACGATACTAAAGATATGGGGATTGAAATTGTTGCTGTAAATGCGACAGCTACTGAAAAAGACCCGAACAATGTAAAACAATTTCTTGAAGAAAACAAATATACCTTCCCCGTCCTATTAGATCAGAAAGGACAGGCAAGTGCTGCATATCAAATTATCAGTATTCCAACATCTTTTGTCATCGATTCAAACGGTGTCATTCAATATAAGCATGTAGGACCAATGACATATGAAAAAATGAAAGAATATGTCAATAATTTATAAAAGCGTAATCAAATCAATTTGATTACGCTTTTTGTCTACTTTATGAACAAAATGTTACTTTTAATACTATTATGGAATAATTATACTTTTTCACGTTGACAATAGTGTTGAAGGAGAATATACTAAGCATGTAAGTTGATTGTGAATAGTTTCACAAATAATGTGAATTTCTTCACATATAATAGATAGGAGTTGTCATTATTATGAGTACTTGGACACAAATTTATGACCCATTAAACAATATTTGGTTATCTGCACTAATCGCAGCACTCCCAATTTTTTGCTTCATTATTTGTTTAGTGGGATTCAAAATGAAAGGTTACATGGCTGGGCTTTATAGTGTGATCGTCGCTATTATTCTTGCTATATTTGTTTATAAAATGCCCGCAACTGTAGCTGTAGCATCTGCCGGATTCGGTGTTTTATCTGGATTTTATCCAATTTGTACTATCGTTATCGCAGCTATCTTCCTTTACAAATTAACTGTTAAAACAGAACAATTCAATGTCATTCGTGATAGCATTTCAAGTATTACAAATGATCAGCGTTTACAAGTATTATTAATCGCTTATTCTTTCGGTGCTTTCTTAGAAGGCGCAGCTGGTTTCGGTGTTCCAGTTGCTATTACAGCTGCATTACTTGTAGGTATGGGCTTTAATCCATTAAAAGCAGCAGGTATTTGCTTAGTAGCTAATATCGCTGGTGGTGCTATGGGTGCTATGGGTATTCCAGTTACAGTACCTGCACAATTAACTGGGCTAGATGCATTAACTGTCGGTCGTCAAGCTGTTTACATTTTGCCATTCATTAGCATTGTTTTACCGTTCTTACTTGTTTCAATGGTAGATGGATTTAAAGGCATTAAAGAAACTTGGCAAGGTATTCTTGTAAGTGGTGTTTCTTTCGCAATTACTCAGTTCCTTGTAACTTACTTCTTAGGCGCTGAACTTACTAATATTTTCGCAGCAGTCGTAAGTATGGTCGCTCTTACATTATTCTTACGTGTTTGGCAACCAAAATCTTCTGCTAAAGAAGAAAAACAAGAAGAAAAAGAATCTCATACATTCAATCAAATTTTATATGCTTGGTCCCCATTCGTATTCTTAACTGCATTTGTAACAATCTTTAATTTAAAACCAATTAAAGCTTTATTTGCTCCGGATGGTCCATTGGCAAACTTAGTATTTAACATTCAATTCCCTGGTCTTCATAATGCGGTTATGAAAACTGCACCAATTACAAAGGCTGATACACCTTTCGCAGCGATTTTCAAACTAGATGTATTCTCTTCTACAACTACTGCGATTGTATTAGCAATCATCGTTTCACTTATCGTCTACCGTGTAAACGGCAAAATGATTAAAGAATTAATGATCGAAACAATAAAAGAACTAAAAGTTCCAGTATATACAATTTGTAGCGTTATCGCTTTAGCTTACGTAGAAAACTACTCTGGTATGTCATCTACACTTGGACTTGCATTCTCTTCTACAGGAAATGCATTCCCAGTTCTTTCTCCAATCTTAGGATGGATTGGCGTATTCATTACAGGTTCAGTCGTATCAAGTGGTTCATTATTCGCACCACTTCAAGCAGTAACTGCCGATCAGTTAAACATCGTACCATCTACTCTCGTTTCATTAAACGTAGTTGGTGGTACAATCGCAAAAATGGTTTCACCACAATCTGTAGCAGTTGCTTGTGCAGCAGTTGGACTAGTTGGTCAAGAATCTGCTCTATTTAAAATAGTAATGAAATATAGTTTAATCTTCTTAGCTATTATTAGCTTACTTCAACTTAACTCTGTATTTAATATCTTCTAAAAAAAGCACCGATCCAAATGGATCGGTGCTTTTTACATTACATTTTTTTATCCCGCATTAACGGGCAGTAAAACTCCCACCCAAAAATTCGGCGAATGCGAGGGAGTTAGGTGGGAGTTTTACTGCCCGTAAAAGCCCGATTCGTTCAACTAATAATCAGTGGGGGATTMCCCCCCACTGATTAAAGTTTCACTTTATCCTTTAATAAAGAAGCACCAGCAATTTCRGGATGCGTCATTTCRTATGGATCCAAAATAATATCAAGCTCTTCTGCTGTAAGTACACCATGTTCTAAACATAGCTCCCTAACAGATTTTCCTGTCGCAATTGCTTCACGTGCAATGCGAGAAGCTGCTTCATAACCAATATGAGGATTCACTGCTGTAATAACTCCAACACTTTTTTCAACATATTGCTTAAGCAACTCTTCGTTCGCTGTAATTCCTTTAATACAATATTCACGGAATACACGGAATCCATTGTTCATAATACTGATGGATTGAATTAAATTAAATACTAATACCGGTTCCATTACATTTAACTCTAATTGGCCAGCTTCTGACGCTAAGCAAATTGTATGGTCATTTCCAATTACTTGGAAAGCAACTTGGTTAATTACTTCTGCCATAACTGGATTTACTTTACCCGGCATAATAGATGAACCTGGTTGACGAGCTGGTAATTGAATTTCCGCCAACCCAACACGTGGACCAGACGCCATAATACGAAGGTCATTTGCAATTTTAGACATATTCATCATACATACTTTTAGTGCTGCAGATACTTCTGTATATGCATCTGTGTTTTGCGTCGCATCAACTAAGTGCTCTGCACCAACAAGAGGGAAACCACTAAAAGTTCGTAAATGCTTCACAACTTGTTCTATATAAGTAGGGTTTGCATTTAATCCCGTACCGACAGCTGTCGCACCCATATTAACTTCGTATAAATGTTGACGAGACTGTTTAATTCTTTTTATATCACGCTCTAGCACTCTGCTATATGCTTCAAATTCTTGCCCAAGGCGAATTGGAACTGCATCTTGCAAATGCGTACGCCCCATTTTAATAACGTGATCAAACTCTTTTGCTTTATCATGAAAAGCAAAGTGAAGTTCTTCCATTGTAACAAGAAGTTCTTCCAGCATCATAAGAGTTGCTATATGAATCCCAGTTGGGAACGCATCATTTGTTGATTGGGCCATGTTCACATGAGTGTTTGGGCTAATTTTCGCATATTCACCTTTTTCGTATCCCATACGTTCCAAGGCTCTATTTGCAATTACTTCATTAGTATTCATATTAATTGAAGTACCTGCTCCGCCTTGAATCGGGTCTACGATAAATTGATCATGGAACTTTCCATCAACAATCTCTTGTGCCGCTTCTGCAATTTCTTGTCCGATATCTTTAGCTAAGTAACCTGTATCTATATTCGCAAGCGCTGCCGCTTTTTTTACAATTGCCATTGCCGTAATGAGTGACGGATGAATGCGGTATCCTGTAATAGGAAAGTTTTCTACGGCACGTAATGTTTGTACACCATAATAAGCTACACTCGGTACTTCCTTTTCACCTAAAAAATCTTTTTCTATACGTATATCCTTCGTTGCTATCATTTTTCATCACCTATACTTTTCATTCTAAATCCTTATCTAAAGAATTCGCCCTATAAAATACGAGTATCATTAAATGAATTCTTCAGTATCCACTTTCACTATATAGCACCTTTTTTGAAAGCGCAAACATTTATTTTTCTATATAGTTTATATAATAGAAAATCCATTCATTCTTCTACTTTCTTTATTTCAACCCGCTTAATTTGATGCATATCCTTTTCAAGAACTTTAAAAGAAAAGCCGTGTTTTTCAATAATATCTCCTTCAGCAACAATTTGCTTTTGTACCATAATCCAGCCACCAATTGTATCTACATCATCAGCAATTAAGTGTATGCCAAATAAATCATTTACTTCACTAATAAGCACTTTTCCCTCTACGATTTTACACCCTTCACTTATATGCTCTATAGGCGGGTGTTCATCTTCATCGTATTCATCTCGGATTTCTCCAACAATTTCTTCTAAAATATCTTCTAGTGTAACGATTCCCGCTGTACCACCATATTCATCATATAATACAGCTAATGGAATTCGTTTTCTTTGCATTTGTAATAGCAAATCATGAATAGGGATATTTTCTAACACTTCAATAACTGGCCTTGTATATGGCGTAATCGAGCACCCCTCGTCTCGATTACCATCCATATAACGAATAAATAAATCCTTTACATTAACCATCCCAATAATTTCATCTTTATCTTCACCAAATACGGGATATCTCGTGTACTTTTCTTGTGCGATTATTTTAATATGTGTTTCAAATGGTTCGTCCTCATATAAACCTACAACTTCCGTACGAGGTACCATAATTTCCTTTGCGACTCTATTATCGAATTCAAAAATATTATTTACATATTTAAATTCCCTTTGATTAATCTCTCCACTCTCATAACTCTCAGATAAGATTAATCGTAATTCTTCCTCCGAATGAGCTACTTCATGTTCAGAAGCCGGATGTAATCCGAATAACCCTGTTACAAGCCTTGCAGAACCATTTAAAGCCCAAATAAACGGATACATTATTCGGTAAAAGTAAATAATTGGCTTCGATAATAATAAGCTAACTTGCTCTGCCCTTTGTATAGCGAGCGTCTTCGGAGCAAGTTCACCAATGACAACATGTAAAAACGTAATAACTGCAAAGGCAATAATAAATGAAACTGTACTTGCAATTGCAGGAAATAGGTGTAGTTTTAAAAACAACGGCTCGAGTATATGTTTTATAGTGGGCTCTCCTAACCACCCAAGCCCTAAAGCAGTAATTGTAATACCTAACTGACATGCTGATAAATACTCATCTAAATTCGAAGTTACTTTTTTAGCTGCCAATGCTCCTCTTCGTTTTTCACTAACGAGTTGATTAATACGACTGCTACGCACCTTAATAATTGCAAACTCAACAGCCACAAAAAATGCTGTTAACGCAATAAGGATGGCTACCATCAGTAATTTTAAAATATCCACATATGTCCTTTAGCTTTCTTAGCTAAAGTTACACCTCCTTTACAAAAGAAGTTTCACTTTAGTTTCTTCATTTATTTGAAAGCAACCCTATATAAAATTCACCAATTTCAAGCCTCATACAATTCTAAAGGCAAGCCATCAGGATCTTGGAAAAAGACAAATTTTTTATCCGTAATTTCATCCATACGTATCGCTTCAGTCTCCACACCGCATTGTTTTAAATGGTTTACAGCTTCTTCTATATTTGTAACAGCAAATGCTAAATGTCTAAGTCCAGCTGCTTCTGGAAAACTTGGGCGCTCAGGTGGACTAGGAAATGAAAATAATTCAATTTGATACTCTTCCCCTACACATAAATCTAACTTATAAGAATCTCGTTCTTTTCTATATACTTCATTTATCGCTTTAAAACCTAATATCCGAGTATAAAAATCCTTTGACAGTTCATAATTCGAACAAATAATTGCAACGTGGTGCACTCTACATATATTCATGCTCTCTCTATTCCTTTCTTTACCAAAGATGCATATTCTCCCTTGAAATGAAAAACATATATAGCAGAATATCTCTTTTAGGGGGCTTACTATGAAATTTATTACTTTTTTCGTGGGACTTATCGTTGTTTTCTTCCTTGCYTAYATYGCTAGYAACAATAARAAACATATTAAATTYAARCCAATTTTYATCATGCTTATTATACARTTAATTTTAACCTATTTATTATTAAATACAGAAATTGGTCTCATACTTATTACGGTAATTTCTAGCCTGTTTACGAGGCTACTTGAGTATGCTGCCAGTGGTATAAACTTTGTATTTGGCGGTCTTGCAAATAAAGGGGAAATGCCATTTTTCCTTAACGTATTATTACCGATTGTCTTTATCTCCGTCTTAATTGGTATATTACAACATTTCAAAATACTACCATTCTTTATTCGTTGGATTGGTTTCTTTCTTAGTAAAATAAACGGTCTTGGGAAATTAGAATCTTACAACGCCATCGCTTCCGCTATTGTCGGCCAATCAGAAGTTTTTATTACGGTTAAAAAACAATTAGCCCAAATTCCAAAACATCGACTATATACACTTTGCGCCTCTGCWATGTCWACMGTATCTATGTCCATTGTYGGTGCCTATATGACRATGATYGAACCRAAATATGTAGTAACCGCACTCGTTCTSAAYTTATTTAGTGGTTTTATTATCGTACTCATTATTAACCCTTACGACGTTAACGATGATGAAGACATTTTGGTAATAAAAGGGGAAAAACAAAGTTTCTTTGAAATGCTTGGAGAATACATTCTTGATGGTTTTCGTGTAGCAATTGTCGTCGGTGCTATGCTCATTGGATTCGTCGCATTAATGAGTTGCATTAATGACCTATTCCTCATTATATTCGGCATTACTTTCCAACAATTAATAGGCTATGTATTCGCCCCTATTGCATTTCTTATCGGCGTACCAAGTTCTGAAATTGTCACAGCGGGTAGCATTATGGCAACAAAGCTTGTAACAAATGAATTTGTAGCAATGATGGATCTTAGTAAAATTTCCAGCACTCTCTCTATCCGTACAGTTGGTATTATTTCTGTCTTCCTCGTTTCTTTTGCCAACTTTTCTTCCATTGGAATTATTTCCGGTGCGGTAAAAGGGTTAAACGAAGAACAAGGAAATGTTGTTGCCCGCTTCGGCTTAAAATTACTATACGGAGCTACTCTCGTTAGTATTCTATCTGCAATTATTGTAAGTATTATGTTGTAATTAGGTAAAATTTTATCATTTTCTTATCCTTATCTTTTGTATACAATAACGAATAGATGTCTCATAAATAATCGAGACATCTATTTTTTATACATGTACAATCGCTTTTATTTAGCGTAAAATATTTTTTATGTGTTTTAATACGCTTCTAGATATATACACTTTGATAGTTTTAAAGGAGAACAAATGATGAAATCCGACGTTAACAAAAATAATCGAACCGCAAAAAAACACTTAAAGAAAAAACGCCTACTTTGGTTCATTCTCATTCCATTACTTATTGTAGCAATGGGAGCAGGAGGCTATTCCTTCCATATATACAGTAAAGCAAAATCTGTCTTAAGCAATGCCTATTCTGAACTCGGCCGGGGAGATAAATCCAGCAAACGTGAAAAAGCTGTTAAACCTATGACTGACAACATCTCTGTCCTTATTATGGGTGTTGATGAAAGTGATATCAGGGAAAAAGGTTACGGAAAAGCGACTCGTACRGATGCATTAYTACTTGCAACAATTAATAAAAATGATAAATCAGTTAAACTTGTCAGCATTCCACGTGACTCACGCGTCTACATTAAATCACGTGATAAATATGATAAAATCACACATGCACATGTATTTGGTGGTGTAGACAGCACAATTGATACAGTAGAAAACTTTTTAGATGTCCCAGTTGATTACTATGTAAAATTTAATTTCAAATCCTTTATCAAGATCGTTGATTCTCTAGGTGGTATAACTGTCGACGTTCCCGTTGAGTTCACAGAACAAAATAGTAGCGACGAAGCAGATGCAATTCACCTAAAAAAAGGACGTCAACATTTAAATGGAGAAGAAGCACTTGCACTAGCTAGAACTCGCCATATTGACAGTGATTATATGCGCGGTCAACGACAACAACTTGTTTTAGAAGCTATTGCTGAAAAAGCACTATCTCTCAATTCCATTAATAAAATCGGAAGCCTATTAGATGCTGTCGATACAGACTTAAAAACAAATTTAACTTTTGATGATATGATGACTATTGCAAAAAATTCAATGGATTCAAATTTAAAAATGGATAAATTGCAAGTGGAAGGTACTGATAAATATATAGGTGGTATTTATTATTACGTTCCAAACGAAAAGAGTGTTAATGATATATCGACAACACTTCAAGAACATCTCGGTGTTACGAATAAAAATGAGCATAAAAAATTATAATAAAAAGGCTGCTAGATTTTTCTAAGCAGCCTTTTTATTATAATTTCCAACATATTTCTCATGCATATTGTGACAAAAAGAGACAATTATTACAGCAGTGTAACGTTTTTTATGAAAACATTACACACGTAGTGAAAATAATAGTATACTAGGACGTACATAATGTTATTTTCATCATTTTTATACAAAAAATGTAATACATATATTTATACAAATTTTTCTGGGGGGAAATAAATGAAGCTAAGCAAAATACTGATTGGTTCCGCTATTGCTGGTGGCATATTACTTTGTGTTGGTGGTATTGGTGGATATCAATATGTATYCAAATTAAATAATCAACTAAATACAACTGCACTACCAAACACTACATTTGAAGGTATTTCTCTTGATGGAAAAAATAAAGCAGATATTCAAGCCCTTGTTAATCAAAAGATGAATGAATTAAATCAAAAATCTCTTAACTACGTATTCCAAAATGATAAGCAAAATTACACGTGGAAAGATTTAGGAGTAGATTATAAAGAGAAGGATATTGTCGACAATATCTTTAAAGAACAAGAAGGGAACGTAATGAATCGTTACAACATGCGTAAGCAAGCTGAAAACGGTGAAGTAAAACGTGACTATAAATTAACACCACAATTAAATACAACAACTTATGAAACCTTTATAAAGGATAAATATAATGAAACATTAAAAAATCCTGTCAACGCCGAATTAAGTGTTGAAGGCTCTACAGTAAATATTAGCCAAAGTCAAAATGGGGAAAAAATTGATAAAGGAAAATTAACCGATTTAACAAGCGCAGCTATTACTTCTGGCACACCCGATGTTGTATTACCAGTTACACTAATAAAACCTGAACGTTCTACAGAAGATATACAACAAATGGGGATTAAAGAAGTGATTGCTGAATACTCTACCCCAATGGCTGGCCGTAATGGAAATCAGTCCTATAACGTAAATAAGTCAGCTAATACGTTAAGTGGAGTTATTGTAGCACCTGATGAAACGTTTAGTTTTAATGGCCGTGTTGGCGTAACTGATGCTGCACATGGTTATAAATCCGCAGCAGTATATTCACAAGGTAAAGTTATACAAAGTGCAGGCGGAGGCGTTTGCCAAGTAAGTAGTACTTTATACAGCGCAGCTTTAAGGGCAGATTTAGGAATTGTTTCTCGAAGCAATCATTCTATGCCCGTAAATTATTTACCACTTGGGCAGGATGCAGCAGTGGCAGATTATGGTCCGGATTTAAAATTTAAAAACAATACAGGTAAGCATA
The DNA here is from genome assembly GCF_056396725.1 of Bacillus sp. 05T31. Taxonomy (NCBI): domain Bacteria; kingdom Bacillati; phylum Bacillota; class Bacilli; order Caryophanales; family Bacillaceae; genus Bacillus; species Bacillus sp. 05T31. The sequence continues at coordinate 1,446 of NZ_JBFTMA010000027.1, read as the reverse complement.
TTTACATTCAAGCATTTTCAAATGGCGGTAGTATTACTACACGTATTTTCGGTACAAATACTGGTAAAAATGTTGAAGTTTCTTCTCAAGTAATTAGTAATACTGGTGATAAAATAACAGCGGTTACGTATAAAAAAGTAACACAAGACGGTGAAGTACTCTCAAATGGACAAATTTCAAAAAGCGTATATAAAAGTGCCCCAAAACAATGAGATAATATCAAACGGACAAATTTCAAAAAGCGTATACAAAAAGGCGTGATCTACTCACACCTTTTTCTTTTGCAATAATAGTAAAAAAATTTCCAGATGATCTTTCGTTTCTTCTAAAGACCACACACGATTGCCTTGCTTCGCAGCTAATACGCACGCTTCTTCCCACACGTTCTTTTTCTTCATATTTACTAATTCATCGCGTAATTTCAAAACAATCTCTTCGTCCTCTTGCTCTATAAACTCTTCCATTACGCTTACTATTTCATCCTCATGAATACTTAACGTACAGTACGATTTAAGAAAGTATTGTAATGTTGGATACATATATACTCCCCCCTTTATTTATCTGATGGATAAGAAGTAATAATCTTAAATCCTAGATTTCCTGATTTATCTCTCGCTAAAACAGTAACAGTCTTTACTAGTTTGTCTTTTACATTCATATTTTTCTTTATTACTGTTTTCCCAACTGGGAATGAATGAGTTGTATTCAATACAAGACGAGCCTCTTTAGAGTTTTTCAACCAATCCTGAATTTCTTTATCATGTTGTTTTAAACTATCTTTCACAGCCTTTGTCGCTGTTTCCTTATCATAGTATGTACTTGCCGCTGAAACTTTATCTGTCTTCAAACGATTCTTCAAATCCTCTTCTGATTTGCCTACATGCCTTTCAATCGTATGACCATTTTTAGGTGGCCCTTCCATTTCATCTAAAATATTATCACTAATTTTTTCTACTGATGTAGAATGATCCTCTTTTGGTTTTTCTGTTTTTTGTTCTTTTCCTGCACATCCACTTAAAATCAGCATTAGTGCCAATAAACTACTCAAGAAAAGACTACTTAATCGTTTCATCGTATCACCTCTTCCATGATTATTATCGTAACTCCACTAAAAGTCAATTTCACAAAGAAAAAATGTATACAGTTTTAAAATCCTCATTCATTTTGCTATATTTTCCACCCCCCTTTCATCAAATCACTGTTTTTCGCCCTTTTTAAAATATACCCCCATGTTTTTATAATTATTTCCCAGATTAAAACACCAATCGAAACACTCCATAAACCCTTTAAATACAGGATTAATGGAGTGTTTTTTAAACAAACTAAATATACCCCTACTTTCATATACCCAATACCTATACAAGGTATACAATTCCCTTTCTATCAACTGTTTTCTACATTATGTAAATTTGCACTTGCCTATACAATGTAAATATGGTGTAATGC
>NZ_JBFTMA010000026.1:0-16452 GCF_056396725.1 Bacillus sp. 05T31 | reverse complement strand
GCACTTACTGTTATATATCCTACTAAGGCCACTATCTCAAATAAAACCATAGCATAAGCTGCCCCTATAACTCCCCAGATACTACTGAAGCTGTATAGCATAATTCCACCAATCACTAAAGCAACACACTGCACGACAGTTCTTTTCTTTTGCCCCCCACTCGTTGTTAAACCATCAGCGATAGCAATATTTATACTTTGTAACACAATAAGAAAAGATAATATTTGAAGTGGCTCTACTGCATTACTCCATTCCTCATGAAAAAATATAGAAATAAAATATGGCGCTAAATTATATAAGCCTATCGTCATACATATWCCCACRACYGCCATTGATTTCATTTGAAGCATATTTAATTTCATATGCTCTTCTAAATTATTTTGGTTATAATGTTTAAAGAGCACTGGGAAAAACGCTCCTGCAATTACCCCCGGCACCTGGTATAAAGCTGCTGGCATCCGATRAGCAACCGCGAAAACACCTACCATACTTAATGACAATGTATAGTTGAGTAAAATAGGTGCTAATTGTGGCGTACTCATTATTAAAAATCCACTTACAATAAAAGGTGTTAATTGCCAAAATAATCCTTTATGAACTATTACTTTCATATTCATATTCATTTTTCTTCTCATTACGTAAAAACTAAATAAACCACCGATCATATAACCAAAACCATATAAACGAGCCGTTATATACACTGGTAGTTCTCCGAAAATACAGATAAATGTAATTATGATGACAATAGATGCTGATACAACTTTAATAAGGGCTATATATTTCATACGTTCCATCAACTGAAAATAAGCAATCCCTATATTTTGCCACGTTAGTCCTATTAACATTAAGAACATTACGTTCAACATCATATAAATTAAATCCTTATCCTCATACACAAAATGAATAGCTATATAACCAATTACCGAAATGACAATTAGAAGAATCATCCTTATCTTTATATACGAAGATAAAATTGCCTCTAAATCTACTCCTTCCTTTGCTCCTTCTCGAAGAAATGTATTACTAAGTCCTAAATCTGTAAAAAATAACATAACAAACGTTAATGCGATTGCAACACTAAACATCCCGTAATTTTGTGCATTAAAAAAGTTGGCTAAAGCAATTAAGCTAATGGCTTGAAGAAGATTAGCTAAAATCGTACTATAAAATAAATGTACAATATTGTTTAGAATGGATCTACCCATACCAGTTCTCCTTTGCATGTAACCTACTTAGATTCGTTGTATATTCATCTATTATTTGTATAAAAACATATTTACTATGTTTTTTATCTTGCACCATTCCCATTCAATACAATTAAAACAGTTTTACATAAAATATGAATATCCATTCTAATTGTTTTCAATTCCATATATTCCATATCCAATTTTAACTTTTCTTTCGGATCAAGATTATATCCTCCATTTATTTGTGCCCATCCTGTTAACCCCGGCTTCACCAATAAACGGTGCTTGAATTCTGGAATATTAACTTCGAATTGTTCATAAAAATACTCTCTCTCTGGTCTAGGACCAACAAAAGACATATCACCTTTTAAAATATTTATAAGTTGTGGTAATTCATCAATTCTCGTTTTTCTTATAAACAATCCAACCTTTGTAATTCTCGGATCATTTTCATTTGCCCATTGTGGTCCGTTCTTTTCAGCATCACTAACCATCGATCTTAATTTAAATAAATTAAACTTGTTTCCATTAATCCCTAATCGCTCTTGAAAGTAGATTGGAGCCCCTGATGTTTCTAAAGCAATCAWMATACAAAARAACAAYATAATTGGTATCGTWAAAAGTAACAATATGAGTGAAAATATAATATCAAACAAGCGTTTTACACTTCGATTCAAAAYCTTATCCTTTTCTTGAGCYGGAATAGCATACAACTTAGCTTGATTTGTTTCACGAATCATGGATCGTTACCTCCAAATTCAAGAATATAAAACTATACCTAGCAATTCACATTCTTTCCGCTTTATGTCCGCTATTACTTTTTKYACTGTRCGCAGCGAATCTTTYCGTTTTTTGACTGCCAARATTACTCCATCRCATTTYYCCACAATAATRTRCGTMGCAGGAAGCTCAAATACTTCRGATGAATAAAAGAAAATRTAATCAAARTCTWCTTTCCACTTRTCWATTACATTATCAAATTCATCCATAGCAACTAASGGCGTTCCGCTGTGTACTGTTTTTTTTGCAGGAATACAATACAAGTATTTAGACAAATCACTTGAAAACGTTTCATAATTACATGGATGGGAGCTTATTATATCGTTTACTGTTGTCATATGATCGCTTTGTAATAGTAGGTGTAGTTTAGGGTCCGAAAAATTCACATCGATAAGTAACACCTTTTTTTTCATTTCCGCAAAAACTAGCCCCATATTTACTATAAGCGAGGCAACAACGCCTCTGTCCTTCGTTGAAATAACTGAGAATAGTTGTTTTCCAGATTTTTTCAACTCGTGATATACAGTATAAAACTGCTCTTTCATCAGAGCATCATGCGGATCGAATGGCAGCTTTTTCTTTGTCTTAAACATCGACATGTTCACCTCGATATATAGATGATTGCTTATCAACCTCTTTAGGTTTCTTTTTTCTTTTCGGTTTCATATTTATATGACCAATAACAGAGACTGTCGTTATTTTCTCTAAATCCTGTTCCACGTATATACGTTCATCAAAATAATCTCGAAATACAGCTAAACCTACACCAACAAAAAAACTAACAATTAAAGAGATAGGAATGATAAGTTGAAATTTCGGAAACAGTTTTTCAGCTTCTTCCTGTAACTCTCGGTCAGTTAATATTTTTACCCCTTGTACATTCGTATACTGTTGAAAGCTTTTTTGAGATTGTTCTGCCAATGACTTTACAATTTCTTTCACGATTTTAGGATCCGAATCTTTTACTGTAACAGTAACAATTTGTGAGTTGTCCGTATTCAACACCGAAATTTTTTGTGCTAATTCATAACTTGATTGTTCTAATTTCAAAGTGTTTYTTACTGTCGAAATAATAAGTGGACTTTTTAAAATGTCAACAAACGATGTTACAAGTTGCTTATTTTCTTGTGTTTTATTCGCTGTATTTTCCTTATTAAACTCATCTAAATTTCCAACAAGAATTTGCGCTGAATATTGATACGAAGGCTTTAGCACATACATAGAAATAAGAACTAGAGAAACGGTTAAACAACACATCGTCAAAATGATCGTTACGAATCTTCTTTTCAATAACTGTTGAAAATCTTTTATACTCATTTCTTGCTTCAATTATTTCACCGCCTTTGTCTGAATAACATCCTGCACGTCATTTTCTACAAATAACTCCTTCTTCTCTCTATYCGCTCGTTTTGTTACATACTTTCCGACTCTACATGCAAATTTTTCTACAAATACATACGAAATCGTTGCTAGTATAAGCGAAAGAATAAGCGACAAAATTAAAACAATAGGTAACGGTAATATTTCATGGAGCACGTATATAAGAGAAAATAAAGATATGATATGGTATAAATAAAGACTGTAAGAAATCTTCCCCAAATATAACAAGTATTTATTATGCAGCAAGAACGACAAAGTTGATACTGACAAGCTTAATATGACAAATAGACATGCACTTATCGCTACTACGTAGTCTCGAAATATAAAATTATTGAGCACTTTAATTTCTCCAATAAGCCCTTCATACATATAAAGTAAAATCGCAAATAAAAACCATGTAATTTTCGTGTTTTTAGTACAATTACTATAAAAAGCCATTAAATTATTTTTATACTTCGCAACTAGTGCTCCTAGTAAAAAYAGCACTGTRTAATGCAACGTTAATACATAGCTTGTTAATGTTAAACTCGAGCGAAATAAGAATAATATCACGACAGAACATATACTAAAACTAAACAATGATAGTAATGAACCCCTTACTGTTTTTCGTAAACAAACCATCAAAACTAACGGAAAAATTATAGATATTCGCATTTCATGTACAAGTGACCAAATCACACTGTTATATGTATCTGTATTATATTTCCCAAYCAATAAAACATGCTGTGCTATTAGACTTRAAGAACTTTCAATCGTCCATGAGCGATTAAACCATTCGCTTAAATAAGAAATACCATATTTACTTATTGTAGTCTGGCATATAATAGCTATGACTATTGCCACAATATAYGGAATRTATATTCTGCATATACGTTTTAAAAGGTATGATCCATAGCTACTATWTGTTTTTTGAATAGATTCATACAAAACAAATCCACTCAAAACAAAAAAGATAATAACAGATTCGTTACCACTACTAAAAATAAGACGTGCAGGCGTTTCTTTTAATAGATATACAACAAATGGTTTATTATCTTCATAACTGTAATTTTGAAATGCTGAGAAAATCATCAAATAATGACCAATCATTACTACCAATGAAGAAATTCCTCTTATAGAATCCAGTTCTTCATGCCTCTCCATCGTTTTACATCAACTCCTAATGAAATGATAATAATCATTTCAAAGCGACATCTTTATTCATATTCCTCTCCTTTCTTTTCATTCCAATTTTTCATATTAAAATGATTTTATAGTATAAATTTGAGTGTATTGTAACATTTTTTGCAATATTATGAATAGTAAATCCTGAAAAATGGTATATACCAATTTCAACCTCGAAAAATGGGTAATATTGTTAGAAAAACACTATAAAAATATGTTGCATACTTACAAAATTAAAGAGAGGACTAGTGTTTTTTCAATATAAAATAAAAAAGATAGCCTTTATAGGCTATCTTTTTTATTTTATTTAATTATTAGCGCCACTATATGCTACATGTCGTTTCTCAATCCGTTCTTCAATTTCTTTCATATTCTCTTTATTAGTTAGTAGGGATTGTTTATTTTCTATTAATAATTGTTTAAAGGATTTTCTCACTTTTTTTCGCATGTTTATTTTCCTCCTTGGGGGATGGTTTATATAAAAGATAACTTGAAACTTTAATCAATGAGAGGATTTACCCTCACTAATTATTAGCCTACATCAATCGGGCTTTTACAGGGCGTTACTCTTCCATCATCACTCTTTATTCAGCTATAATACTGAGATAGAAGTCCTATCTCCCGTTAATGCGGGATAAGGATTTATCTGTGTGTCCTTATAATAGTTGATTGTTGTGAATTCCATTTGAACTTCATATGAAAATTCCGTTTATTTTCTGACAACTTTGTGAACAAAAAAAGAAAGGTTGATCAAAAATATATTTGATCAACCTTTCCATGCTCTTTAAAGCATATTAATTAATATTTCAGGTCTTCCCCAATTCATTTCGTTACAAACAAAGCGTAGTTTTTCTTCGTCCATTGTGTGTAACCCTTCTTCTAATAAGCATGAAATTGGAACTTCACAATGAATTTGCGCTAATTGTAAAGAGATATTTAAATTCTCTAAATCACTTTCAATTTTTGTGCGCTGCGCTTTCGTTAATGATGCTATATTTTCTAGCACTGCCGATACTGTCCCGTATTCTTGAATCAGCTTATACGCTGTTTTTTCACCAATACCTTTTACACCCGGATAATTATCACTTGTATCWCCCATGAAAGCTTTCGCATGAACAATTTGCCAAGGTTCTACACCTTTCTCTTCCATGATTTTTTCCGGTGTGTAATACTCGTAATTTCCAATTCCTTTACGAAGAAGCATAACTGTAACATTCGTATCAACAAGTTGAAGTAAATCTGTATCACCTGTCAAAATATAAACTTCCGCTTCATTGCAATATTGTTTTGCAAGCGTACCAATACAATCATCCGCTTCATAACCTTTCATACCGATTACAGGCATAGATAATTTCGCAGTCATTTCTTGCACTAAATCAAATTGCGGAATTAATTCTTCCGGCGGTGCTGCACGATTTGCTTTATAATTCGAGAAAGATTCCGTTCTAAATGTCGTACTTCCCATATCCCAGCACGTTACAATGTGCGTTGGTTCGATTGCTTGTGTTGCTGTTAATAAATGCTTCATATAACCATGAATCCCATTCGTCGGGGTACCATCTTGTCGTTTCATAAATTGTCCATATACACTTGTTGCGTAAAAAGCACGAAATAATAGTGCCATACCATCAACTAATAATACTTTTTTCATAATTCCTCTCCTACTAACAAAAAATAATAACCTCACGTTATCACGTAAGGTTATATATAGATTACCATTCTACGTTTCTGTTCAACTTTGTCTATTATACATTGTTTTTGTATATTTAGCATCATTAACACATTAAGACATTCTACCGCAGCACGTATGAAGTATTCCTGAATACGTATTTTTACCTGTCGAAACAACTACAGCCTTTGCATTTCCGTCAACAATATACGTACCTTTGAAACATACATTTTCAAGTTCAAGTGGATTATAGTCTTTCATCCGTTTTAATGGAATAAATCGTTTACGTTCAAGATGATAGCAACTTTCAAATTTCTCAATACTAGCATCATTTCCTGTCAGCATAGATTCATTTACTAATAAATCATTTGCATAAATAATACGTACATCTGCTGGCACTGTATCGCCCTCTGAAAGAAAAATCATATCTCCAGGTACAAGCTCTTGTATTGGTAATTTCATCATTTTCAGTTCACTGTTTAGCCCTGTTACGCTACAGCCAGCTACTCTAGAAACAGTAACTGTTTCACATTGTAATTCATCACCCATATTTTGTTTTGAAAGACCTGGGATCATTCCACTTAGCTTCATCATTACTTCCGYAATACGCGCTCTTTTTGAAGTTAATTCATTTCGRCCGTATACTTGAATACGCTTTTGTGCCTCTTTCATAGATAGTCCGTCTCTTGTTGTTTTAAAATACGCAAATACAGATTTTACATCTCTTGTTGCAATTTCAATTAATAAATCTTTATTTTTTTGAAGCATTGTTTGTTCTTTCATTGCTTTTTTACTTAATTTATACGAAGTGTTACCCACACTTTTATTTACATATAACATATTATCGTCTCCTCCTTTACAACATAGGAAGAAACGCTTTGTTTCTCAATTTATCCACTTTACTGTGAAAGTGTCTAGCGCTTAAATACTCGAATAAACGCTACATTATGATAAATATAGAGGGAGGAACAAGTCGTTTCCTGCCTACATCATATATTTTTGATTTGAAGTATATGGGTAACGGAACCGAGTCAGAATTTGACATGCTCCTCACCTCCTCTTTAATTTTTTAGTTATAATCTATACTATGAAATTACTCATAGCTTGCTAACAAAAAAGACCCTTACTCATAAGAGAGCAAAGGTCATTGCATACACAAATAAGCGATTCCCAATATAATACAATTAGAAATCTACGGACCTCTCCCTCGCCGAGTTTTAGCACTGTATAGCATAGGTTCATTACCAGCTACGTTAAGAAAAACCTTAATTCGATCATTCCTGTTGACCCATTGGCGTCTCTCGACATTTTTGGGCAGTAGCATTTCTCTATACAGGAGCCTCACCTAACAGAGACTTATTATAATTACATAGAAAATGTTACTCTTATTTAAAATAGATGTCAACACTTTGTATGGAAACTTTTCCTTATTACAATAACTATCTCGAGTTTAGTACACTAATACGCATCCTGCTCAGCGTTCGGCTACATAAATTAATTGAACGCATATTGCAAAAAATTAGCAAATGAAAAATAAAACCCTTACGTTAAAATGTAAGGGTTTTAATACGTTACACAACCAGCAATTACAATTCCGATGGAAAGTGATAAAAACATAAGGAAAAGACCAACTGCTTGATTATCTTCTTCAAGACTTTTATTAATATTAAAACGTGGTGTAAGCCATTCCGCTAAATAAAAGACAATAATTTGAGCTAAGATCCCAACAGCTCCCCATGAAACCATATCAAGAATTGAAATAGAATTAGCAGCCGTTGAATATAAAACGATAGCAAGACCAAGTAGTCTTCCTCCAAGTACATAGCTTACCGCTTTATTCCCTTGAGCCATTAACTTAAATTCCTTAACTTTCGTTGTCACTTCCATAAGAAAAAGACCGATACATAAAAGTACAAGTGATACTGCTAAATATAGTAAAAAATTAATCATTTATTTTCCTCCTTCTTAATACCTACCGGTAAATAATACGATTCATTTCCCGTAATTTTTTCTCCGGCACGTATACCGATGCTGCTCGCTTTTCCAGCAATTAAAAAAGCCCCAAACACGTACGACAGCTTCTCAATTCCTTTTTCAGTTTCCAAAAATACAACTGGAAGCTCTATATATTTCTGAAATATAGGCAGTGACGATTTATACGTTTCATGTGCATTTCGAATCATAATATTTGTATCCTTATCACGAATCGTAATCGTGTCACCTTCCCTACCGAACGAAGGTTTTTGAACGAAAGGACTTTTCCCCAAAAATAAATCTGGCTCTAAATATGTAGGAAGCATATATTCTTTAATCCACTTTTGTTCCTCACTTGTGTAAAAAGCACCTTCTTCTGCTAATCCCCAAATAAGACATTGAATTGATTTCGGCTGAAGTAAAAAGGCCGACAAAGGATTTATAATAAAAAGCTTTCCTTCTTTTACAAGTTGCAAAAGTTCTACTCCCACCAAATCCCCCGTTTCGGGATCTTGATCTTCAATYAAGTCTTCAATTGGATATGTTTGGCGATACAAAACATCAATTGGTAAACCATCTCTATCTACTAAAGCATCATCTGTAATTCTAAGTTCTGTCATTGGCATCACTTTATTTTCAACATGACATAGTCCACTCAAATACATAGTCGTATTCCAATCTTCTATATGTTCAAGATGAGCTGTGAAAACAACATTTGGATCTTCCATTCCTTTTGTAAACTCCATTACGGCTTTTGTAATACCAGAAGAAAGTAAGCGCTCTTGATTTGCATTTGGATCATCATAGTCAAGTTCTTCACAAACTTTTCCATTCATTTGAAAGCATTCCACAATAAAAGTTGGAGTATCACTATTAAACTCAAGCATTTTAATACGATTATCCTCTGTTAAAGCAAAATCAAATCGTGAAATAACAGATTCAGGATACATCCCTTTCAGTCTAATAAAAGGCAAGCTTGCAGTTGGAAAACCGAGTTCAAGAAGCTGTTCATTAGATAAATTCCGAAGAATTCTAGCAGTCTTAAAAAATATTTTTCCCATTCGTTCAGTTGCTACTTGTAATTGTTTCATTGTTTGCTCTGTTATCGGGAAAACATGAAACAAACTATACTCACATTCATATAAATCCGACCAGAAATGAGGATAATTCGAATAAAATTCTTTTCTTTTCTTTATGTATTGCGACATATTTTAACCTCCAAATCCACCTTTTGAACCGCTTCCAATTCCACCTTTAAATTCGGCCGAAGATTGATAAGTTTTAAACTCTGATGAATTTTTGAAGGTGGATTTATTTTGATAGTATKTACCACCATAAAAGTAATGTCCACGATAACCTGAACTACTATCATCACACTGCCAAACACCAAGYTCATCATCCCAATCCCAATCAGAACAACTATTATCATTCGGTTCGGGGGGAATATCTTGCGCRCAGCCAAATAAAGTGCCCGTCATTAAAGATGTTAGGACACYACCTACTAGCCATTTCGTTTTTGTCACCTTTGCACTCCCCTTTTTAAATTATATTTCTATTATATAAGATGTCATGATAAAGTAGAAGAAAAAGGAAGAAGAGGGATAAAATGAGATTGGAATATCGGCTCAATGATGAAACAAACGGGTATCCAGCTTTATGGAACTACGCAAATATTTCTAATTCTGAAATTGTCGCGCGCATGACTTGTGAATATTTTATAAAAGATGGAAATACATATATCGTTACTGCAACTTCAGTAGATCCAGACGGGACAGCAGTGTTATATATACAAAAAGAAGTTTTTTCCAACGACCCTTCAGATCCTACATACTCGCACATAGGTTTTGAAATTAGAGAACTAAAGGAAACCTGCTCAATTATGATAAAAAGTAAAGATATTTGGAATTACGAGGATATCTTACCCTCTCTCCATTCAGATATTATATATATTCAACGGGATGGAATACATTTGGAATTCACCCTCGATTCAAGAGAAATTGATGAAGACCGCAAGTGCTATATTTATTATGGGAACTTTACAGGTAAATCKAGATAACATGAGTATATTTATTCAACAAAAAAACCTTACGTATAAAACGTAAGGTTTTTTATATAGTCCCACATATGCCGTTATCTATAGATGTCCATAAACCTGCTTTCACAGGTGGATGTTCTCACAAATGTTTGTAACTTCCTTCTTAAAAAGATGGCCTGCTATCTACATTTAAATATTGAACTTCCGCATTATACTTATTGGTTTAAGACATACACAAGCTACGTACACCGTAGGAATTTTATATACTATTAGTTGAAATAAGACCCCCGCAAGTGCCGTCTCTCGTAAATGTCCAAAAACCCGCTACTCGCAGGTGGATGCCCTCACAGTTACCGTATATCTTCCTCCACAAGGAAGGCTTGATAATGGTCACTAAATATTGAGCTTCCGTAAAACTAACATCGGTTTTAGACATAAATAAGTTACGCACACCGCAGGATGTATTATTTACTTGTCGTTATATTATCACATTGTTTCCAATGTGTAAAATATAATTTTTTTGAAGCAATCTCTTGCTTGTGACCTTATTTTAATACAAATTATTTTTGCATGCAAGTGATTAATCTTCTTCTTTTGCAATTTGATTTTCTGGATAAGAAATCCAATCACTCCAGCTACCTGTATACAATTTAACATTTTGAAAACCAGCTAATTTTAATGCAACTATGTTCGGACACGCTGTAACACCAGAACCACAATATACGATTGTTTCCTTCTCTTTATCAAGATTTTGGAAACGCCCTTGCTGTTCCTCTTCGTTTTTAAAGTGTCCCGATTCTAAAATCCCATCTTTCCAAAAATAGTTTACTGCCGTCGGAATATGCCCTGCCTTCAAATCAACGAGCTCTTCCGCACCAGCATAACGTTTTGGTTCCCTAGAATCAATTAATGTCATATTTGCACCTGCACGAATATTCCCTCTCACATCTTCCATCGTTACAAGCATATTTTCTTGTATTTCCGGTATAAAAGGTTTTCGTGCAATAACTGGGATATTCGGCGTTGTGTGTAGTCCATTCTCTTTCCAAGCTGGAAATCCGCCATCTAATATATATACTTTCTCATGTCCTACATAGTTTAATAACCACCAGAGACGAGATGCATTTGCACCCGCTTGACTGTCGTATGCAATTACTGTCGTATGTTCACCAATACCAGCTTGTGAAAGCTTGTCTGCAAACTCCTCAATATTCGGCAATGGATGGCGACCACCATGTTCTGTTACAGGACTTGATAAATCTACATTCAAATCAAAATATAACGCATGAAGAATATGTTCTTCCTCATACTTTTCTCTACCCCAATTAGGATTCGCTAAATCAAAACGACAATCGATTATACGGACATTCTCATCTTCTATATGCTCACGTAACCATTCGACTGTAACTATCATCTTTAACGACCTTCTTTCTCTTGCAAACGACTTACATACTCCATAACCATTTCTTCTGTAACAAATTTACGCTGCAGTGTAACACCATTTTTTGCAAGATCATTAATTTGCTTTGTTACAACATTAATGATATCAACCGAAAATTCTTTCCCCTTTAACGCAAGAGATACGGCTGCTTCAATAGCTGCTTCACGCTGCGCATCTAATTGTAAACATGCTTTTACACTTTCATTTTGTTTACGAGAATGTGCTGTAATTGCTTTATGTACTTCCATCTTCTCTTCCCCCTAAATAAGTTATACGTTCTTATTCAATTCCATTGCAAGCCGAATCATATCGCGACATACAATCCCATTTTCAATAATCTCTTCTTCATAATGCTTTGAAAAGTAATCAAAATCAATAGAAAAAATACGAAATCCACATTTTTGATATAAAGCAAGTTGTGAAACACTAGAATTGCCTGTACCAACTTCAAGTTTTGACATACCATATCCTTTAGCAGTTTCTACGGCATGACTTAATAGCTGCTTTCCAATCCCTTTTCCTTGCAAATGCTCTACAACCGCAATATTCATAATTTCCATYGTCYTYGGTCTTGTTTCCAAAAGMACATATACACCGATGATTCTTTCTTCTTGTTTAGCTATATACGTAAACCCTCTCTGTACATATGCATCAATTTGGCTTTCACTTGGRTCAGCAAGMARTAATAAAGRTTTCGGTATAGCTTCTTTCGAAATACGCTCTATGACAACAGACATAAAAATTCCCCCTCCTCTATTGTTCTAAACCCCCCTTGTCTACCATAGATAATAGAAAGGAGGGATTCACCATGGACAACAATGAGAAAAAATGCAACGTCATCTCTATTGATGGAAAGAAAAAGAAGAGCGACACATATTCCTATCCAAAATTAGTAGTAGAAAACAAAACGTATGAGTTTTCTTCATTCGTCTTATGCGGTGAAACACCAGACGGCAGACGCTTAGTTCTTACYCATATGATTTCTACYGATGARTTTGCWGGGTTTGTAAAATCTTTAGATACTGTACTACAAAAGAAAATTGAACGAATCTTTTTTTCATAACAGCTATTTAATATAAATTTCTTTTTCAATTTCTACTAACTGCTTTTGTAGCTCTTCTTTACTTTGTTCGTATAGCGATACATCAATTGTTTCAGCTAAAGCGAATAATATACTTTCATAATAATTCTCAACGTCTTGCTGCATCACTTTTTGGAATAGGTTCCATTTTGCATCCCACTCTTGCTTATAATGATGAACGAATAAATCTTCTTCATCAACTACATAGTTTGATACGAAAGGTTCTAACACTCCTTTAGCGTCTTCTTGCATAAAAGCTTTATCATTTTTTTCAAAAAAGCTTTTCTCATTTTTAAAATGTGCTAGTGCCTTTTTAAAATCTTTTATTTCTATTGAAGGAAACGGCTCTTTATGTGTAATAATTTTATATTCATAATCCAMTGTTCCACCCATAGAAATCGATTCATTTTCCACTTTGCAATTCACAACAATTTCATCCTTTGCACGCTTCATCGCTTCATCTATCCATTTTTCAAGACGTAATGATGTCGCACGCATTTCTTGTAATAAATCATGTTGAATAAATGAAACTAATTCCATTACACATTGCTGTAACTGCATTTTCACATTCCCATCTGTTCGTAACGACGCCGGATTAATAAATTCAGTAAACACATCGTTATAGCGTAAAAATAGACGTTGGTGTACATAATAAAGCAATTCTTTCACTTCATTTTGCATTGCTTGCTCTTCAGCAAGTACACTATATGATGAAATAATATGAAGTAGCTGATTACGCTCTGCTTCATATTTTTTTGTTTGCTTCTCTTTCTCATCATTTCCCTGCTTTGCGCCATTTATCATATTTACAAGAAGCTGATTCGCTCCTTGCAATGCACCATATAAAGCATGCACAGATACAAGCATTAAATCCCTCATCATAAAGGACGTAAATGATTCTTCAAACTTAGTAATCCCGGAGTTTTGTAAAATACCATACTTTTCTTTATCAATACTTTTCCCTTGCTTTTCTTCAAGCGCACATAAACTTGAAATTGCAAATAAACGTGGACTTCTAATACCGTATTGCAGGAGCTGATCGGCAATATAACCTTTTACCATTTCAAGTTCTTCTTCAGATTGTGCTAAATCGGCAGCATTTATTAAGAAGAACATTTTATCAAGTGCAAATGTATCCTTTACACGACCGAGCTGAATTAAAAATTCACGATCCGCACGAGAGAAAACATGATTATAGTATGTTACGAATAAAATAGCATCTGCGTTTTTAATATACTGGAATGCAACATCCGTATGGCGCGCGTTAATAGAATCCGCCCCTGGTGTATCTACAAGAGCTACTCCTTGCCTTGTTAAAGCACAATCATAATAAAGCTCCATATACTCAACAAAGCATGATTTTTCTTCATTAGCTACATAATCAGAGAACTCCTCTAACGTAACTTGTAATTGTTCCCCTAAATGATTAGCAACTGCCTCATATCCTTTTTGTACCGCTCGCAAAAAGCTAAATGTTGTTTTTTGCTTCCCGCTTGGTGAAGGGTATTTCATAATTTGATCAATTTTCGTTAACGCTTCTTCCAATGTAGCAATTTCATAGTGAAACATTTTATAAACAGCTTTCATATCTTCTAACAGCGCTTGCTCTGACTTAAACTGGACAATTACCGTTCCATGTGGTTTATCTTCTGTAACTGGCAAAATTTGATTTATTGTTGCTGTCGTTGGGTTTGGCGATACAGGAAGTACCTTTTCACCGAGCAATGCGTTAGCAAATGATGATTTCCCAGCACTAAAAGCTCCAAATAACGCTACTGTAAATTGCTTCGTTTCTACACGCTGTCTTTTTCCAACTACTTCTTGCTGTAGATGTTTCAGTGTAGGCAATGGATCTAATATCGTTTCAGCTTTCTTCACTTTTTCTAATATACGCTGAATATTTAAAGCTTTCGTTCCTTTAATCTCTTCTTCACTAGCCGCTACGTTATCATTTACAATTTCTTGCTCTTGTAGTTTAAACTTCTCACTAACAACTTGTTTTTTACTTTGTAATATTTCGTCTATTTGCAATCCATCTGGTATAGAAACATTTTCATTCCAAATATCTCCTAAATACCTCTCATATTCCTCATACGTCTTAATGTACTGTAATTTTGTTTCTTTTGCTGTTTGTAACATCGTGTATTTTTCAATTTCTTCTTCAATACGAGCAATCTCTATCTTCACTTTCTTCTGCAATATACCCGTACTTTTTCCAAAGATTTGCTGTGATTTCATAAAGTATCTTTTCTTTAACTCATTTGCAACGTCAGCAGTATAAAGAAGTAAGTAATCACCGGTAAATCCAGCCCCCTGTTTAATTGTTTCAGCCAACACTTCCGGTCCGAAAGCAATTTCTAACGCATATATGTCTTTCCCTATTTCCTCTGTAAATAACCCTTCTTCTTTTAAKAAGGCTACAATAAATTCTTTCACATGAAAATCAAGTTGCGTTTCAACAGTCTTTTGAAGAGCAGAATAAAAAGCATCTACACGTCTCTGTTTTTCTTGCTCCGTCTTTCCTTTCGCAAATAACAAACCAACTTTAAACTTCGTTAATTTCGTTTCTAAATATTTATTTGCCAATTCTCTCATTTCAAATGGCATTAAATACGCGTTATCTAATATGGCTTGTAAACCTTTTATAAATTCATTTCTCACATCAGATTCTTTACTAGCCACCCGATTTTTATTTTCAGTTAACTCTTCCTTTTTTTCAACTATCTCTGAAAGTGACAGTGGTGATGTTAATTCTTCTTCATATTTCATGAGATGTTTTTCATTTTCAGARAGAATAAACGAACAATGTTCTTGCAGTAAATATTCTGTTTCTCGCTCCATTCCCTTTCTTACATACTGCTCTTTTTCTTTCATGATAGAAAAGATTAATGCTTCTAAACTTTGAATTTCATTGTATGGATGATTCATCATTCGCAATGATGTATAGAAAATACCATCTACTTCAATATCCCAGTTAGAAAAAGACTGTTTTACACTATCTCTATACTCTTCAAACGATAACTCATTTTCTTTATGTTTATCTATTTGGTTTACAACGAGATAAACCGTTTTATTACGTTGTTTCAATTCTTTAACAAACTGTAAGTTAACCTCTGATTGGACATGGTTATAATCCATCATATAGAAAATAACATCTGCTAGATGCAGTGTTGATTCCGTCGCTAATTGGTGGGCATCATCCGTAGAATCAATTCCGGGCGTATCAACTAACATAACCCCATCAGGAATTGGCGCATCATTTCGATAAATATGAACACCAATTACTTCATCACCGTCTTTACATATCTGTTTTAATTCTTCTGCTGAATATGCGCCGTCATATTCATACTGTTCTCCAGACTTAATCGTTACAACAACACGATCAGATCCTCTTTCAATTTTAACAACGTTAGCACTCGTTGGAATCGGACTTGTCGGTAATAATTGCGCTTTATATAGGTGATTCATCATTGTCGATTTCCCCGCAGAAAAATGACCACAAAAAGCTAGCATAAGCTGCTCTTGTTTATATTTTTGAATCACTTCAAACAACTTCAAACTATTCTCTACATCGCCGTTTTTTTGCCACTCTTCATAAAAACAAACAAGTTTTTTCATACCGTTTGTCTGTACTATGTTTGTCATCCCCTTGTTCCCCTTTATCCAAGATGTATATACTTTATCCCGCTATTTGTGGACAGTAAAAACCCGTTTCGTGCGGGCTAGTAATCAGTGAGGGAT
>NZ_JBFTMA010000025.1:0-16533 GCF_056396725.1 Bacillus sp. 05T31 | reverse complement strand
CCTTCGTGACTACGAATATCTTTTCGCTCTACAAACTCTTCCATCACTTCACTTAGCTCTTTTCCTTCTTCAAGCGGTGCTAAAAAATCGTCTGGTAACTTAATACGTGCCCCGCCCGCAACAAATGTTTTACCTTCAATCGTCGCTAAAGCACCCCAGTTACACATAAATAACCCATGCTCCGTTTTCATAACGCCGCCTTCTAGCCCAATGCCGATATGAGCTGCACCTTCCTGCAATGCTCTCTTCGCTCTATTTACTGCTCCTTGCATCGTCTCTTCATCTGAAAAAGGCTGATTTGCTACTCCTGATGGAACAGAAAGAGATGTAATTTCAGCATCTTCCCAAACCTTCTCCACAGCCCCAACCTTCGTCTTATTCTTCGATCCAACTACTACCTTCATTTCATTCACCTCTATATAAATTCATCACTCTATCCTAATACTAGCCTCGAACACCAAATCAGTCTCATGACTGAGATTTATACCGTAGTGCGCCTGACCGCACACACGCATCTCTGTGTCATCTCTCCCACCTAAAAAAAGAAAAGGTTTTCCAAAAACAGCCTTCCTCTCTCTTCCTACCCGCGGTCTTAATACATCGCTCGAACACCAACTAGGCACTGACCGCTCCCATTCATCGCTGGGTCATCTATTCAACCTAAAAAAAGAAGGGTTTTTCACCCTTCCTCTCTACGCGTTATTCTTAATTGTCTCTAACGTCGTTTTGTCCGTCGCTCTCACAAGCTTCGTAATTAATTCCTTCGCTGCCGCATAATCATCAACATGTAAGATAGAAGCATGTGTATGAATGTAGCGTGCACAAACACCAATTACTGCTGATGGGATACCTGAGTTACTTGTATGTACACGGCCCGCATCTGTACCACCTTGTGAAATAAAGTATTGGTACGGAATGTTATGTGTTTCTGCTGTATCTAAAATGAATTCGCGCATTCCTCTATGTGTTACCATTGTACGGTCATAAATACGAAGAAGAGCGCCTTTTCCTAATTGACCGAACTGCGTCTTATCACCAGATGCATCATTTGCTGGACTTGCATCAAGCGCATAGAAAATATCTGGTTGAATCATATTTGCAGCAGTTTGCGCTCCGCGAAGACCTACTTCTTCTTGTACAGTCGCACCAGAGTATAATGTGTTTGGTAATGTTTCATCTTTTAATTCCTTTAGCAATTCGATAGCAAGGCCACATCCATAGCGGTTGTCCCAAGCTTTCGCCATAATTTTCTTTTCATTTGCCATTGGTGTGAATGGGCAGATTGGAACGATTTGTTGCCCTGGCTTTATGCCAATTTCAATCGCATCTTCATAACTATCTGCACCTATATCAATTAACATATTTTTTATATCCATCGGTTTTGCACGTTGCGCATCACTTAATAAATGAGGAGGAATGGAACCAACAACCCCAATAACAGGACCATTCTTCGTCATAACTTGTACACGCTGAGCTAATAGTACTTGGCTCCACCAGCCACCTAACGTTTGAAAACGAAGCATCCCATTTTTCGTAATTTGCGTAACCATGAAACCTACTTCATCCATATGACCTGCTACAAGAACGCGCGGGCCAGTTTCGTCCCCTTTTTTCAGACCAAATACGCTACCTAAACCGTCTTGCACAATCTCATCAGCATATTTGCTTAATTCTTGCTTCATAAAACTGCGCACATCATGTTCAAAACCTGATGCACCTTGTAATTCTGTTAACGTACGAAATAATTGTAATGTCTCTTTATTCACGAAGTCCCCTTCTTTCAAACCTTAGTAGAATACCTCTTTTATTGTAACGAAATTTTCGAAATGTTTCTAGTTTCTTCTTTTTTAGTTGCATTTGCATTATAATTATTATTGGTACACTATTTTTATTTTACAGAATTGAGGTGAATATATGAGCTGGAAAGGTTTAGTCACAGGTCTTGGCGTTGGGTTCGCAGCTGGTTATTTCGTTGCAAACAAAGTACAAGAACAATCCCATATTTCTTCAGAAAAAGCATTAAAAATGGTGAAACAAGCATTAAGTCATAAAGGTGAAATTACTGGCTCTTGGGTACATATGGTTCCGGAGGCATTTGAAAAATATGATGTCGCGTACGAAGTTTATCGCGGCGGTCTTACAACGATGTTAGATGAAATACAAGAACGATTTGAATTTTTAGTTGATGCTAAAACAGGTACTGTTTTAGAGGTTATAGCAGCATAAAAAGAGGTTTCCCATTAGGTGAACCTCTTTTTTTTTAGAATTACCAACAAAAGCTGATAATAACAGCAATACATAATAAGTGGAGATTGTTCCAATAAATATTTTTGGACACCTTCCTCTTATTAATATTAAGCTTCTATATTTGTTTTTCTCTCTATCTTCTCCACTATATGCCCTTCCTCATTCCACTTTACTGCACGGTAATATGCATCATGATAAAAAGTAAACCACGCCTCTTTTTCAGCACCATACTTCATCCACTTTTGTTTATGTTCAATCGATGTCATTGGATAGTCATCGTATGCCATTACCCATAATACATTTTGATGTGCATGCGTCGGTAAAATGTCCGCTAAATGAAGCATCGTTTCACCCTGACTTTCAAGGACGACAACAGCATGTCCATCGCTATGACCACCCGTATGCACCATCTTTATTTCATCCGTAATTTCTATTTCTTGCCTGAACGTAACAATCTTATCAACGATTGGCTCCCAATTTTCCTTCCAATATGTATTACGCGATCTAACATTCGGATTTTTCATTTCATTCCATTCAGTCTCACTTACATAAATCGTTGCGTTCGGAAACGCCGGAACAAGGCGATTTCCCTCCCATTTTGTTAAACCAGATGCATGGTCAAAATGAAGATGCGTCATTAAGACGTAATGAATATCTTCATTTTGCAGTCCCAATTTTTCTAAAGATTCCTTAACTGATGATTCTTCTGTTACACCTTGATTCCGCTTCATTTTCTCATTCAATTTACCATTCCCTATCCCTGAATCAATAAGCATGTTTCCTTCTTTCGTTTGTAAGAGTAACGGATCTGTTCGTAAATAAATATGATTTGTATCATTATGTTTATATTTTCGTGACCAAAGTACTTTTGGCACAACTCCAAACATCGCGCCTCCATCTAAATGTGTATTCCCACCTTTTAGCCACGTCACTTTTATATTTCCAATTTGTAACTGTTCCATATCCCATCCCCCTTTTCCATTTAATTTTAACATAATATTCCGATTATTTTTCATATAAAAAACCTATGCATTACTGCATAGGCTCCGTACGATATTTTGCTTCAACTCGGTAAATACGATGACCTTTACTAGAAAATTTCTCTTCGTATTCTGTCATAATGTTTCCTTCATAATCACTATTATGAAGATCTAGGCTAAGGTAAGTTAATAACATACCATACTCAGCCATACTCATAATAGAATATTCAAATAAACCTTGGTTATCAGTTTTGAAATGAATTTCTCCGCCATCTACTAACACTTCTTCATAATTGCGTAAAAATGTTTTATACGTTAAACGACGCTTTATATGACGATTCTTCGGCCATGGATCTGAGAAGTTTAAATAAACGCGGTCAATTTCACCTTTCGCAAAGAAAACTGTTAAATCTTCAGCATCTTTATTAATTAACTTTAAGTTCGGTACTTCTTCTTCAATTAATTTATCAAGTGCATCTACAACAACACTTGTGAATTTTTCAATTCCAATATAGTTAATATGCGGATTTGCTTTTGCCATATCATACATAAAGCGGCCACGTCCTGTACCTACTTCAATATGAATTGGCTGTTCATTTCCAAATATTTCTTTCCAGTTACCAGCGCGCTCCTCTGGGTTCCCAATTACGATATGTGAATACTCATTAATTCGATCCATTGCATAAGGCTTATGTCTTAAACGCATAGATGTCTCCCTCTCTTTACAAAACTATTTCAAAGGAAAAATTCCTTCTTTCTGTTTTAATCAATCTATCAAACAAAAAACCAAGTACGTACGAGCACTCGGTCCGTTTCTTTCAAGTATAAGATGTACCATTTTGATAAAAACTACATAAAGCATTAAACGTAACTCCGATGTTTCGTTAGCCAATGATTAACTACTCCATGACGAGCAGCTTCTTCTCTTACATGTTCCAAAGAGAACAACAATCGAAAGGATGATCCGTTCATGCCAATTAATCAACAGCATCAATTAGAAGTGTTAAAAGATATTTTAATCAACCATCAAAGTGATTGCTGCGGGACAGTTTCTGAATGCGAGCAATTAGAGCGACTCATTCAATCGTTACTCGCAAACGATAGTATAAGTAGTGACACTAAAGTAATGCTAAACGATGTATATTCTTATAGTCAATCGGGTAAATCTTCCTCTAATTTGGACAACCATATTTCCAATAATCAAGAACAACTTACTCAGTGGATTGCTGGAATGGACAATTTTTCTTAAGTATTATTCTGAAGCAAGTAGTTGCTGTAAATATTGATGCCAATATTTAGCTTCTGCTTGCTGCTTTTTTGTTGTGTGCCATTGCATAGATAAAATCGTTTGTGCTATCACATACCATCTCATACGCCTAAGCAATGATTCATCTAGTTCAATCTCATAATATCCGAACCACTGACTCCATTCATGGCGCGGAACATACCAATATAATAACATACCAAGATCTAAAGCTGGGTCAGCAATAACAGCCCCATCCCAATCAATTAAAAACAATTCATCTTCGTCCGACAATATCCAATTGTTATGGTTTACATCACAATGGCATACAACGAATTCATTGTACTCAATATCTTTTAATGACTCCGTTAAATATTGAAGACCTTGCTGAATTGTTTCATCAACTCTTATATCTCCTCTTAAAACGAGCTGTAATTGTTGTAATAACTCTTGCGCATGAAGCGGCTGCTTTCCTAGCCTTTGAATCATCTGCACAAGCGCTTTAGAGGAGTGTATTTTTTTCAAAAGTTTCGCAACACGTTCTAGTTTCATATCCTCTGGCTCTAACTTCTGTCCCGGAAGCCATTTTTGAGCAGAAATTACATCACCGTTCGTTACCCTTCTTGTCCAAAGTAATTTTGGAACAATTCCTTCTGCTGACAATACCGCTAAAAAGGGCGATGTATTCCGCTTTAAAAATAACTTTTGTTGTCCGTTTTGCGCAATATATGCATCGCCCGTTACTCCACCAGCTGGTATAAGACTCCACTCTTTTCCTAATAATTGTTCCAACCATTCCATATTCATTACCCGTTAACAAATCCTTATCTTTTATAGTTATGAAAAGAAAAACCGCAACATTTCTACACATGTTGTGGATTCATATATTTTACTGTATTTGAATAAAAAAAACTTGGCATAAGCCGAAAACAGGATAAATCACCTGTTCTTCTAGTTTATTTTACAAAATCACTCATATAATGACAACTTATGAAAATCGTCACCTTTGTCAATTCTACATTTATTACATTCTCATCGTCAAGTAGCGATTTGTCACATTATCGTCAATATATACGTGCTAATTGGAGCCAATTGAAGTTCCTTTCCTCTAAATGAAGAAATTGGCTCTATTTTCGCTTGCTTTTCGTTTACTAACACATGCCACGTTTCTTCTTTTGGAAGCTGCACCGTTTTAGCTTCCAAACCGCTATTAAATAAAACTACAATCTCTTTCCACGGTCCAAATAATTCTACATGCTCTAGGTGATATGCCAGTACTTCTGTAGATGTTTGCAAAAAAGTCATATGCTTTTTTATAAGGTCTGCATTTTGTAATCGGAATGCCCCGTGCCCTTTGCGAATCGCAATTAACCCTTTTATATAGTTAACGGTCTCCATCTCTTTCTCTTTTTGATTCCAATCTAATTGATTAATTTCATCATTTGCATTATAGCTATTTTCATTTCCTTGCTTCGTACGATAAAACTCTTGCCCCGCATGTAAGAAAGGAATCCCTTGTGAAAGAATAACCATTGCAGTTGCTAAACGATGACGCCTTTTCAAAATTTCTTCTGATTCTGGATTACTTTGCACTAGTTTATCCCACATCGTCATATTGTCATGACATTCTACATAGTTGATGCTTTGCATTGGCTCTAGGAACAATCCTGTTTCTTTCATACTTAAAAGGCTACCAGCTACTATATACTGCAAATGATTACAGTCTACATGCCCACCAAATGCAAAGCCACGTTTATTTATATTAAAAGTACTTCCTTTTATTCCATCACGAAATTGATCATTAAACTGTGCGATATATGGCATTTTATTCGCATTATTTAACGTCGCTTTCTCTTCAAGAGGAAGCGGTGTTTGCAAATCCCATCCTTCACCTAATAACAGCGTATCCTGCTTTATTTTTCGTACTTCTTTTTGTAATTCATTCATCGTTTCAACATCTAAAATTCCCATTAAATCAAATCGGAATCCATCAACATTGTATTCAGTAAGCCAATATAAAACAGATTCTATAATAAATTTCCTCATCATTTTCCGTTCAGATGCTATATCATTTCCAACTCCCGTCCCATTAGAAGGCATACCGTCTTCCCCATGACGAAAATAATATCCCGGGACAAGCTTCTCAAATGATGATAATTCTCTTTCATAAACATGATTATATACAACATCTATAATCACTCTGATGCCGTGATCATGAAATGTTTCAATTAGTTGTTTACACTCTACTATCCTGTTATATGGATCAGAAAGGTTTGTAACATAAAATCCTGTTGGTATATTGTAATATAACGGATTGTAGCCCCAATTATATGCGGAAGCAGGATTCACTTCATCTATACCACCAAAACAATGTAAAGGTAATAGTTCAACATGTGTAACGCCTAAATCTTTTATATGAGACAATCCTGTTAATGTCCCATTTCGCCCTACTGTCTCCTCTTCCATTAGCCCTTTATATGTTCCTTTCTTATTCACTCCACTGTTTGGGTGAATAGTAGCGTCACGAATATGCAGTTCATACAATATGGCATCTGTCATTGACTGTAATGGTGATAATTCTACTCGTTTTGTCACATTCGTTTTTTCTAAATCGATAACGACGCCGTATTTTCCATTTATCGTCGCAGACTTTGCATAAGGGTCAACCGCTTCGTTCCATATTAAATTAATACAAACAAGGAATGTATATTGTGCTCCATCATGATCACCTTGTAATGTATGAATCCACACTCCGTTTTCTTCTCTGTACATTTCATAATCAATATATTCTTTATCACTTTTATAAATCCGTACTTTCGCAAGCCTTGCAGTCGGAGCCCATACTTTAAATATTGTTTCTTCTTTTTTATACACAGCACCTAAGTCGGTACCTTCGTAATAATATTTTTCATCGAAAACTACTGTTCGAATCACAGCGCCTATTTGTAAATCTGTTTCTTCATTCCGTTCATCTCGTACTGTATAATACTTTCCCACATCTATCGGCTCTTCTATAAAACATTCATACTTCGTTGCATCTGGAAGAGCAATAGTATGAACAATCGGTAACTCTTTCACATTGCTTCCTTCTTGTAAACGAAATGTCCGGCTTGTTCCATACGCATGCGGGAGCAAAATTGTAATTTTATTCATTTCATCTAAATAGGCATCAAATGGACGTTTTACTTTCAACATAAAAAATCACCATCATTCTTAAAGTTAAAATGAAACGAGCTGCAAATGATAAGGTTTTTCTTATCAGCGAAGCTCTATACAGTAACACATTATTCCCTATAGTATATTCACCTGTATAAAAAACGTTTTCATACATTCTATTTTTGTAGTTTTATTTCAGTAATCGATTTATACTTCGGCGTTTCCTTAACGTGAGATTCATACAAAGTAATCGTATCTGCTTGAAATGATGTTACAGGTAACTCTTTTACATTTGTCAGATCAAACACTTTTTCTCCTACCCATTTACGCGCAACAGTAATATGTGGATGATAAGGACGTGTATCTAGAGAGAAGCCATTTTCTTCACAAATTGTATGCACTTGCTTTTGTAAACTAAACAAATCTTGATTATCACTTATCCCCGCCCAAAATATACGCGGCTGGTCCACCTGTCCGAATGTAGAAAGTCCTTGTAACGTGAACGATAATTCCGTTTTTTCTGTAAGTGTTTGTAATCCATTCTTTATTCCTTCTAACTGTTCCTCTGTCGCACTTCCTAAAAATGAAAGGGTAATATGATAGTCTTCTTCATGTACCCACGAGCGAAATGGTAATTCATCCTTCATTTCCTCTTTATAATTAGAAAGAATTTCTTTTATATGACGTGGTAAAGTTACTGCGACAAAATAATGCGGCACCATCTACATCGTCTCCTTTATGTTATTGTTGCTTTTCTTCCTTATCTCATTCAGCTAAAAAGAATCCGCCCTCTAAAGTAGAGAGCGGTCATTATTTAAATATCTTTTATTTCGCTAATTCATGAATTGCTTGCGCATAAATCGCTGTTGCTTTTAATAAATCTTCAATTTCAATGTACTCATCTTTTTGATGCGCAAGTTCTTCTTTTCCAGGGAATAGCGGACCAAATGCAACGCCAGCTTTCAATGAACGAGCATAAGTACCACCGCCAATTGCTAACAATTCAGCTTTTTCACCCGTTTGTTCTTCATATACGCGTTGCAAAGTACGAATTAATACATGATCTTTATCAACGTGATGCGGGCGGGAGTTAGAATAATCCGCTACTTCAAATCCATGAGTACCAACATATTCTTTTAACTTTGCAATCGTTTCTTCAAAGTTAGTTGTAACTGGATAGCGTACATTTAATCCTAAATTACCACCGTTTTCTTGCGAGTAAGACAGGCGACCAACATTCACTGTTAACGGCCCGCTAATATCGTCTTTATAAGAAATACCAGCTTTTTCTCCCATAATATCACCTGTAAATGTTTCTGTTACAAACGAGGCAAATGAAGCCCCTTTTCCATCAATAGAAACTTTCGTTAAGAAGTTTACCAATAATAAACCTGCATTTTCTCCCTTTTCCGGAGTAGATCCGTGAGCTGAAATCCCTTTAATTTGCAACGTCACCGTCTTTCCTTCTACAATTGCTTTACCTATTTTTTTAGCAGTTTGTAAATACTCTTCATATGCTACTGTAAGTGTATTTACATCTTCTCCTGTAATAACTGCTTCTGCAAAATCAGGAACCATATTTAAACGACGACCTGACTCAAATGAAATAAGCTTAAATGTGCCTTCTTTCTCTTCGCCACCACTTTGCACAACTTGTATGTCAGAAATTCCTTTTTCCGCATTAATAATCGGAAAATCTGCATCCGGCGCAAAACCGATTGTTGGCATTTCTTCATTTTTAAAATAATGATCTACACACTTCCAATTACTTTCCTCATCTGTTCCTAAAATCATACGAACACGTTTTGAAAGAGGTAAGCCCAATTCTTTAACGATTTTCATCGCATAATAAGCTGCCATCGTCGGCCCTTTATCATCAATTGCACCACGTGCAAAAATCTTTCCATCGCGAATATCCGCACTATACGCAGGAGTTGTCCAGCCGTCTCCTTCTGGTACAACATCAACGTGACAAAGAATACCTACTAACTCTTCTCCTTGTCCCATTTCAAGATGACCTGCATATCCTTCTAAATTTTTAGAACAGAAACCTTCTGCTTCTCCTTTATGTAACATGAAAGATAAAGCTTCTTCTACACCTTCACCAAATGGTGCGCCCTCTTTCGCAGATTCTTCTTCCCATACACTTTTAATTTGTAAAAATTGTTGTGTATCACGAATTAAATCATCTTTTCGTTTTGTAACTTCTTCTGTCCAATTAATCGTTGACATCACGCATCCATCCTTCACTATATTGTCTCTTTCATCATAGCAAACGAAAATCTCTTATGCCATACATGAAAATCTAATGACGAACAATTGTAATATTTCAGATATTTCTCATTAGTTTTTCTTTTATTTTCTCAAAAAAATTTGCAGGAATTTGGCGTTTTACGTAGAAATTTATGAGTTAGTTGACTGACCAAATATATAATGTCAACTACCAATATTTTTCTATATGAATATTTGTTAAACTTTTGTAAAATTTAAGTAGATTAAAGCATGAATTTTATCATGTAGAGTACAATGGTAGTAACGACCTTCTTTCCTGAATGGGGTCAAAAAAACTAGTAGAGGAGCGGTTTTCTCTTGAAACCTACAACTACTCGTATGCTAACACGCATTAAATCGATTTATATGTACATCAATGAAAACGGTACGGTAACAACGAAAGACCTTGTAGATGAGTTCGGGATCACACCGCGAACAATACAACGTGATCTAAATGTGTTGCAGTTTAATGAACTCGTGTATAGCCCTTGCCGCGGCAAGTGGACAACAACAGGAAAGAAAGTGAGAATGACCTCATAACAAAAAAATAATTGTATGTAAATAAATACATACCCCTTTCTACCTCATAAGAAAGGGGTCTTTTCTATACTTTGAAATTGGCGTTATTTTTCGTTATCTACTTGATACGTCTTTAACATTTCTACTTCTTCATCTGTTAATTCACGATATTGCCCAAGTTCTAACTCTTCGTCTAACACTAAAGGTCCCATCTCTGTTCTCTTTAAATACACTACTTTTTTCCCTACTGCTTCAAACATACGCTTCACTTGATGGAATTTTCCTTCTGTAATAACAAGCTCAATTTCGGAAATATCATCACTTTTTAAAATTGTAAGTTTGCCTGGCTTCGTTTCATAGCCATCTTCTAAAATAACACCTTTAGCGAATTCTATTACATCCTCTTCCGTTACAACGCCTGAAATGTGTGCATAATATATTTTTGGCACATGCTTTTTCGGAGATAATAGTTGATGCGTTAACTTCCCATCATTTGTGATTAATAAGAAACCTTCTGTATCAATATCGAGCCTTCCAACAGGGAATGGATCGAAAATCGCATCTTCTAATTCTAATAAATCTATTACTGTTTCGTGATTATCATCTTCTGTCGCTGAAATAACACCTTGTGGTTTATGCATCATTAAATAAACAAACTCTTTATATTCCACAACTTCACCGTGAATCATAACCTCTTGCTCTTCTACATTCACATGAAACTTCGCATCTTTCACTGGCGTTCCATCAATCTTCACAACGCCGTCTTTCAGTAATTTCTTTACTTCTTTTCTACTTCCGTGTCCCATATTCGCTAATAATTTATCTAATCTCATGTTCTTCACCTTCTTTATTTATCATAGAAAAGGGGACGTATTTACGCCCCTTTTGATTTCAACTTTATTTTGAATCTACTACCAAGTTTACGCTGGATTTTCTCTAAAGCTTCTCCGCCAAATACTCTTTCTAGTACTCCTGTGCGAATCGCTAACAATCCGTAAACAAGACCACCAATACCTGCACAAATCGCAACTGTAATAAGAGCACCAATACGGCCATCAGGCGAAATCATGAAGGATAGAATCCATTGTGATAGTTTTACAGCAATAACCATTACAAGTGTTAAGACTGCAATTTGGAATGTTCTCTTATATACAACACCAAATGAATAGTGTGCGTGTTTTTTGATTTGTCTATTCGTATACCATACGGAAGCTAAGAAGCCGACTGCAGTAGCCAAAATCGCCCCAACTGTACCGAAATAACGAATAAAGATTACGTTACATACAAATTTCAAAATAACACCCATCACAAGCGCAATAACCGCATGTTTCTGCTGATTAATCCCTTGCAGAATTGCTGCTGTTACTGTGAATAAAGCGAATAACAATGCAACTGGCGCATACCACATTAATACTTGTCCACCTATTGGGTCTGAATCGTAGAAAGCAGTGTAAATCGGATATGCAAGTGTAGAAATACCGACAACTGCTGGCAATGTTAAAAACATATTCGCCTGGAATGTTTGTGTAATTTGTAATTTCAAATAACGGTATTGCTTTTCAGTAAACGACTTTGTAATCGCTGGCACGAGCGTTAAACTAAACGCTGTTGCAAGTGATACTGGAATCATAATTAATTTATGCGTCCACATCGTGAAAATACCGAGTGCTCGCTCTGCGATATCTCCTTGACCAATCGCCTGCATAATAGAGTTAAATGTCAATGTATCAATTTGTTGATATAAAGGAATTGTTAATCCAATTACAACGTAAGGGATTGCATATGCAAACAACTCTTTAAACAATTGAGCGGTACTTACCGTCGATTCTGGTACAGTTTGCTCAATTAAATATTGATCCAAATATTTTTTACGTTTTAACCAGTACCAAATTAATACGCCAAGTGCTCCAACTGCTGAAACGAACGCAGCGAATGTCGCAACCCCAACTGCCGTTGCTACTGTACCACCAAGTACTTTAATAACGATGAAACTACCCGCTAATAAAAAGACGATACGAATAATTTGCTCAATAATTTGTGAAACCGTAGTCGGTCCCATCGATTGGTGGCCTTGGAAATAACCACGAATCAAACTTGCTGCCGGCACAACAATAAGCGCAAAACTTACGAGGCGAATAATCGTCGTAACTTCTTCTATCTTATTTTGTAAACTTTGTTTACCAAGCATTGCTTCTGCAAATAATGGTGCGGTCATGTACAGTACTAAGAAGGAAAGAACTCCTGTTACTATCATCATAACCATTCCCGAGCGGAACATTCTCCGGCTCGTTTTATAATCTCCAAG
This sequence comes from Bacillus sp. 05T31, assembly GCF_056396725.1. Taxonomy (NCBI): domain Bacteria; kingdom Bacillati; phylum Bacillota; class Bacilli; order Caryophanales; family Bacillaceae; genus Bacillus; species Bacillus sp. 05T31. The sequence goes on along the minus strand of NZ_JBFTMA010000025.1, from coordinate 3,812 downwards.
TGCATTATATTTGGAAACAAACTTAGAAACAGCAAGCGGCACTCCTGCCGTTGCGATACTTAAAAATATCGTATATGGAATGTATCCATATGTATAGAGCGTTCCGCCTTCTGTGCCTACTAATGCATGAAACGGAAAAACGTAAATCATGCCTAAGAACTTTACTAAAAATGTCCCTAACGTCACAATAAGCGTTCCGCGCAGAAATTTTGAATCGGACATACGAAAATCCTCCTACATCTACATAAAGTGAAACTATAATTAGTGGGTTTTTTTTCATCCCCCACTGATTATTAGCCCGCACCAATCGGGCTTTTACGGGCAGTTTATCTCCCACCTAACTTCTTTGCTCTAGCCGAATTTTGAGGTGGGAGTTTTACTGTCCACAAATAGCGGGATAAAGTGAAACTATAATTAGTGGGAGACTCCCCTCCTACTAATCATTCGAGCATTTACGGACCTTTTTAACTCCCTCTTTACTTCTCATAAATCTTAAGATAGTAGTCTTATTGCCCATAAATAGCAGGATAATGCTGAACTCTAACTTTTGTATTGTACCACAATTCTCCTCTTAAGCAGTACTTCACTCTATTTTTCTTTTAAGGGAAAACATGCTATTCTTTTAGGCAGGAAATGTAGAAAATGAGGTCGATATATTATGCATTATGATGTTATTGTCATCGGCGGCGGTCCTTCAGGGCTAATGGCTGCAATCGGTGCTGCTGAAGAAGGCGCAAGCGTCTTACTTCTTGATAAAGGAAATAAATTAGGACGTAAACTTGCGATTTCTGGTGGTGGTCGTTGTAACGTAACAAACCGTCTACCACTTGATGAAATCGTTAAACATATACCTGGAAATGGTCGCTTCTTATACAGTGCTTTTTCTATTTTCAGTAATGAAGATATTATTACATTCTTCGAAAATCTCGGTGTACAATTGAAAGAAGAGGATCATGGCCGCATGTTCCCAGTATCAAATAAAGCGCAATCTGTTGTAGATGCACTGTTAACACGATTAAAAGACTTAGGTGTGAAAATACGTACGAATACGCCTGTCGAAACGATTGAGTATGAAAACGGTCAAACGAAGGCTGTTATTCTGCAAACAGGTGAAGTGTTAGAAACGAATCACGTCGTTATTGCTGTTGGCGGAAAATCTGTTCCTCAAACTGGTTCTACTGGAGACGGATACGCTTGGGCTGAAAAAGCTGGGCATACAATTACAGAACTTTTCCCAACAGAAGTACCAATTCTTTCAAACGAACCGTTTATTCGTGACCGCACATTACAAGGTCTTGCTTTACGAGATGTAAACTTAAGTGTATTAAACCCAAAAGGAAAAGTTATCATTTCTCATAAAATGGACATGCTTTTCACTCACTTCGGCCTATCTGGTCCTGCTGCTCTTCGCTGTAGCCAATTCGTTGTGAAAGCGATGAAAAAGTTTAAAACGAACACAGTGCACATGAGTATCGATGCATTGCCAGAAGAAAATAGTGAGCAACTGTTCCAGCGCATGCTGAAACAAATGAAAGAAGATCCGAAAAAAGGAATTAAAAACGTTTTAAAAGGCTATGTTCCTGAACGTTACTTCCTATTCTTATTAGAAAAAAATGAAATTGACGGTAGCGAACAAGCTGGACAAGTTTCTCATGAGAAGATTCGCGCACTTGTGAAAGACTTTAAAGAATTTACCGTCCATGTAAATGGTACGCAGTCAATTGAAAAAGCATTCGTTACTGGCGGAGGGGTATCCGTTAAAGAAATTAACCCGAAAGAAATGGCTTCAAAATTCACGAATGGTTTATACTTCTGCGGGGAAGTTCTTGATATTCACGGTTATACTGGCGGCTATAACATTACATCTGCCCTTGTTACTGGCCGAATTGCCGGAACAACAGCAGGACAAAATGCGAAAATGCAATACTAAAAAAAGAAACAGGGACTCCTGTTTCTTTTTTTAGTATGTTGAAATAGCAAAGCAGTACACGAAATTATATTGGCGATACTTTAAATATATCGACCGTTTCTTCAAAAATATCCCTTCCTCCTAACTTCCCATTGCTTTTTTGTTGCTTTATATACCTTAGTACCTTTATATTTTATATTGTTGAATATTCGAAAAAGGGTAAGGGGAAAACAAATGAGAAAAAAAGTCATGATGTCTTTAATGCTAATGACGTTTCTTTCTGCGGTAGAAGGAACGATTGTTAGTACAGCGATCCCTCGTATAACGAGTGATTTGTCAGGTGTCGAACTTGTTAGTTGGGTATATGCAATCTATATGCTTGCAACAGCTGTTTCGACTCCAATATACGGAAAGCTAGCTGATTTATTCGGCCGTAAAAAAGTTCTGCTCATCGGAGCAACAATCTTCTTAATCGGTTCTGCACTTTGCGGAGTCGTTACATCAATGGAACAATTAATCTTCTTCCGTGCTCTTCAAGGTATAGGGGCTGGTGCTGTTATGCCGATCACAATGACGATTATTGGAGACCTATATAGCGAAGCGAAAGACCGCGCGAAAGCACAAGGCTGGATGAGTGCAGTTTGGGGTGTATCTGGTGTTATTGGGCCTTTAGTAGGTGGATTTTTAGTTGATTCTCTTTCTTGGCGCTATATTTTCTTCTTAAACGTTCCTTTTGGAATTATCGCTTGCTTAATGTTTGCCACTTCTTATAAGGAATCTGTTAAGTCCGCCGCTAAGCAACATATCGACTATCTTGGTGCGACAGTTTTCTCATTAAGTACAATTGCTTTACTATACGCATTATTAACAGGTAGCAGTAAGCAAAACTGGGGAGACATTTCAATTATCGGCCTATTAATCTTTGCCGCTGTTTCATTCATTATTTTCTTATACATCGAGAAAAAGTCTCCGGAACCATTAATTCCGCTAGCACTTTTCTCTAACCGTACATTATCTACAATAAACATACTAACACTTATTGCTGGCGCAATGATTATTAGTATTACAGTGTATCTTCCAATTTGGAGCCAAGGTGTTTTAGGAAAAAATGCGACAGAGGCTGGACTCATTTTAATGCCGATTCCTGTTATGTGGACATTCGGTGCTATGTTCTCCGGCAACTTAGTTGGCAAATTACAAACGAAACAAATTATTTTACTTGGAGCTAGCATTTTATCAGTTGCTACTTTCTTATTATTTACATTATCAACAGATTCACCATCATTCCTTATTTATGTTGCAGTCGGATTATTCGGCTTAGGAATGGGGCTTGTTACACCAATTTACATGGTAACAATTCAAGCAGCTGTACCCGCGAATACGCGCGGAACGGCAGTTGGTTTAAATACATTTATTAATACATTTAGTCAAACACTAGGAGCTGCAATCTTCGGAACGATCTTCAATACGATGATTCATGCACGTGGCATTAAAAACCTTGATCTTGTTTCTTCTGGGGGACATGGAGGGGCTACAGCAAACGTAGCAACTGAGTCACAATCCGCATTAGCATCAAGTGTACACGTCATTTATATGAGCACTTTCGTATTAGCGGTATTCACATTAATTATCGCTTGGATCCTATTAAAGCCAGCTAAACAAACAAGCGAACAATAAAAAAAGGATGACCATTTTGGTCATCCTTTTTGCATAAAATCTAATCTTCATTCTCCACAATATGTTTAAGCACGGACAATTTATTATCCCAAAATCGTTCATAGTACAAGAGCCACTGCTGTAATTCCTCTAATGGTTCTGGATGCAAACGATATATCTTCTCTCTTCCACTCTTTCTTCCACTCACTAAATTCGCTTCTGAAAGAATATGAAGGTGCTTTACAAC